>JALZVW010000169.1 GCA_023301745.1 Arenicella sp.
CTGAAAAGTTAAACGTTGTCTTCTTCAACGAACAACGAACTGATCGAATCACTTACTGTGATACGTCGGATCGATTCTCCCAACAAGTGAGCGACCGACAATTGTCGGATTTTGCTACTTGCTGTTGCGGCGTCTGACAATGGAATAGTGTTGGTAACCACTACTTCATCCATTGTTGATGCGTTAATTCTATTTACCGCCTCACCGGATAATACCGGGTGAATTGCGTACGCCCGAACGGCTGTCGCGCCATGCTCTTTCAACGCGTCGGCCGCTTTGCAAAGCGTATTAGCGGTATCGACCATGTCATCAATGAGCACACAGCTTCGACCATTCACATCACCAATAATATTCATCACTTTGGCTACATTAGCCTTCGGGCGACGCTTATCGATAATCGCCAAGTCAACGCCGAGGCGTTTAGCCAGCGCTCGAGCACGAACCACACCACCAACATCGGGTGATACCACAATCAAATTTTCTTTATCAAGCTTATTGATATCGTCCAACAACACAGGCGAACCATAGATATTATCGGTGGGTATATCAAAAAAGCCTTGAATCTGGTCTGCGTGCAGATCCATGGTCAACACTCGGTCAGCACCGGCCGTGCTAACCATCGAGGCAATCAACTTAGCACTGATTGGCACTCGAGAATTACGCGGGCGCCGGTCTTGGCGTGCATAACCGTAATACGGCATCACCGCGGTAATTCTATGTGCTGATGAACGCTTACACGCATCGATCATCAACAGCAACTCAATTAAATTTTTATGGCTGGGGGCGCAAGTTGGCTGAATGATGAACACATCTCGACCACGAACATTCTCTTGAATTTCAACCGTGATCTCACCATCACTAAACTGCTCTACTCTCGCCTTGCCAAGTGGCAACTTTAAGTAGTCAACCACTTGGGCTGATAAGTTAGGGTTCGCATTGCCGGAAAAAACAAGCAGATTCTCAATTGTCACTATTGCCTCGCGCTATCGGCTTATGCCGATATTTTCTTTGTATTTCAAAAGGGTAAGCCAAAACCAGATCAACACCTACCTTACTACACAGTACAGACATCGCATCACTGTAATAAAAGTTGACCGAAAGTGTATAAAACCTGATTAGCCAAGGCCATCTCAGATATCAAATAAAGTTCGAATGGAATGCCGCGCTTTGAGATTAAATTAGCGCTAAAACGGCAATAAATGAATGGCTGGGGCGGAAGGATTTGAACCTTCGAATGCCGGAATCAAAATCCGGTGCGTTAGACCACTTCGCCACGCCCCATTCTCATTTTTCATTTATCACAATTCTATGGCTCTCCTTGCCGTTATTAAAACTGAACCCAATAAACGGAGCCGAATTCTAACGTTATTAAAATATAGTGCAAGCATTATCGCTACACTAGATTTAATAAAGGGTGATTATTTAACCCTTTGGCAACAAAACCAACTGAATATGATGGTCGCTTAGAAAATATTTCTAGCCCTTCTTGTTCACTGGAGACCGGCATAAAAACCGAACCTCCTGAACCACTCATACGGGGCTTTCCGTATTCACTAAGCCACTCGATCAGACTATTTACTTGCGGGTATTCAGCCCTAACAATCGCTTCAAGTTGGTTTTCGCCAAAACTTGAATCGATGCCTTTCTCAAGAGCGCGTATTTTCTTCATCTCGGGGGTCGGTGTCAAATGTTTATTGGTAAAAATTTGTGCTGTTGACACACTTATTTGAGGGTTTAAAACCAGAAACCACTTTTCGGCCAGTTTAACCGGCGTTAATTGCTCACCGACGCCCTCAGCCCAAGCTGATCTACCCATGACAAATACCGGCACATCAGCGCCAAGGGACAAGCCTAAATCAGCCAGTTCATGCCGACTCAAGCCCACTTTCCATAATAAATTAAGAGCAATAAGAACGGTTGCCGCATCAGAGCTACCACCGCCCAGGCCACCGCCCATCGGTAAGCGCTTAGTAATGTCGATATCAACACCGCATTCTGATGATGCGTATTTTTTTAGTAAATTCGCGGCACGTAGGCATAAATCGACGTCTTCGGCAAAACCGAGGTCGTAATTACGACTAATACGGCCGACGCTATTGAGGTTGAAATGCAGCTCATCACCATAATCAATAAATTGGAATACGGTTTGTAGATTGTGATAACCGTCAGGTCGTTTACCGACAATGTGCAGAAACAGGTTTATTTTTGCCGGTGCAGGCCAATTAGTGTGTTGCGAATAAGGTATTTGGTTCATTGCGCCCAAGGCTAATTCCAGCTTTTAGTAACCAGTTTCACTACCAACTGATTAGTCGTTGTGCTCTGGGCATCGCGCGAAGCCCCATTTGATAACTGCTTGGTTGCCACTATTTTTCGAGGCATAAAGCCGCCGCCGTAATCTTTATAGGCTGAGTATTCAATAAGCCAACCCAATTGCTCAATGAACTGAACACGTTGATCGTCATCGAGCGAATACCTAAAGGCCGCCTCTTTTGCCGGTAATACAAATACCCATGATCTGAGTGCGTCGACTGGAATTGGCCAACCAACAATGCGGGTCAGCAGCTCTTCAGCACTGTCGCCGCGATGAAGCAAGCCTTTGTTGTCGGAGAGCACCACACCGTAGTCATCAAATTCCAATTTTACTGCGCCGATACCAAGGGGGCCGAACAAGCGAATACTGTTTGACTGATCGCGGAACTCCCAAACTAAATTCGCTTGCTCCTTAACCTGTGGTGTATTTACGCCCACCTTAGCCGAATAACGCCACGATGTGCGCCGCTCAACTTGCAGAGATCGTTCAGCAAAAAAATTAGGCTTATCTAGCCACACAGGGCCACCGTCAGAGGCCGGTGCTTGGGGCAACGTTTGACAGCCCGTCACAAACAACATCACTACAGCGACCAAAAACAGTCGAAAAAATACGTTCAACGCCACCCCCTCTTCACTGGATAAATATTCAGCCTAATCGGACGCGCTTTCAGAAGACTTACTAACACCGCCCTTGCCATTTAACTGAATACCATAACGCTCGATCACTTTGTTTAATATTGGGTTATCGCTCTCTTCTGCGAACGATTCTCGAAATACCGCGCCGGCTTTCTCATGGTCGCCAGACTCCCACAAAACCTCTCCCAAATGAGCGGCTACTTCAGCCTGAGGGCTGGCGTCATAGGCTTTTTGTAAAAACTCTATGGAGGCTTCATAGTCCTTCAACCGATACAAGACCCAACCCATGCTATCCAAGATATGAGCATCATTTGGCCGTAAGGCGAGGGCTTTAACGATCAATGCCTTGGCTTCTTCGTAGCGTTCAGTTTGATCGGCCAAGGTATAACCCAACGCGTTTAAAGCATTCGCATCGGTGGGCTTTCGCGCGATGATTTTGGTTAAATCGGCCTCAGCAACCTCTAACTTACCGAGTTCAGCAGCAACCAGGGCTCGGGCATACAACAACTCAAGGTTATCAGGCAAATAAACCAAGGTTTCGTTGACATAACCAAATGCTTCATCATATTCATGGGCGTCCATCAACAAGTAGTGACGAGTAATCGCGACTTCCAAATAACCGGCTTCAGTGCGAGGTTGTAGCGCGCGTAAGGTATTAACAGCAAGCCTAACGCCTTGGGTTTCATTGCGCATAGTCGCTACTTGAATTTGAGCGCGCACGTACAGTGATTCATCTTTAATGTCATCGAATAAGCGCTCAGCCGTAACATATTTCTTATCAATGACCGCTAACCGAGCCAAAGACCAACGAACCTCGTCATTATCAGGCTCTACCTTTAAGGCTCGTTTCAAGAACTCAGCCGATTTTTTGTTATTCTCAAGTTGCTCGGCCAGCGCCGCGGCGTATTCCAATGCCTTGACATGCTTAGGAGCGTCTTTTAATACCTCAAGCATTAATGAATAAGAATCTTGATAGTTTTGGGCCCGCCCTAGTTCAGTCGCATGATTGAGCCTCATGGCCACTGAGTGAGGAAAATCAGTGACAAACTGATCAACAAAGGCGGCCCGTTCATCAAGTTTATTTTGCTGACTCAATAAGCTAACGTTAAGCTGAGCGGCTAAATCCCAACCAGGCTTTAATGATAAGACCCGGTCAAGCCACAATTCAGCCGCTTCATACTTCTCAAATGTTTGAGCGACAAATGCCGCGCTAATGAGAACTTGTGGCGATTGCGGGTACTTCTGCGTCATATAGTCAACGACATCAAAGCCAGCCTCGGCATTCTTCTGACGAACCAGCAAACCCGCCAACTGCTTTATATAGGCGTCAATATCTTGCTCACCTATTTGTTTCTCAATCGCATTTTTCGCCGCGTCGACCTGCTGTGAACCGACCAGCGAAAGAATATTAAGGTTCTGCGCGTTAACGCTTTGGGGCTTTAGCTCTAACCAAAGTTGAGAAGCAATAGCCGCGTCATAGTAGTTATCACTTCTCAGCGCTAATAAAGTAGATGTCCGAGCCACCCTGAAGTCTTTACTTTGCTTTGCGGCTAATATTCCACTATCAGTCGCCACACCCCAGTCCTGCTGAAAGCTAGCAAAATTCATCACTAATAATTGCTCTAAAGTCTCGACGTCGAGATCTTGCAATGGCAAATCAGGGTCATTGGCTATTTCAGAGTTGCTCGCAATACTAATTTGATCTGGGTTCGCCTCAACAACAACATCGTCGCTAGCGCCTCTATCATCGCCTTGCGTTTGCTGAGCCTGAGCTTTCAAGACACCTGGCGATAAGCTAGGTGTATGCTTAGCAGGCCCATTGGCACACGACGCGAGGCAAAGCCCAAGCAATATAGTGATGCTGATCTTGTTTATCGACGGTTTTTTATTAACGATTTCAGGCATAGGTAACATCTATTAAATTATATACTTAACTTTATCAGACGGAATAACTACAATCAGCATTCAGTTTTTAAGCTGACGCTTAGTTTATACGCCCAATATACATAACGACCTCTTTTATTGCCTGTAATATCTAAAATATAAGCAACACAGACACAAAAGAGCCCGCAACAAACAAGCAAACTTTGCAAAACCACTATGCACAGCAGTCTCATCGCGTTTCTTGCCGCACTCGGCTTCGTAGCATTTGGCTACATAAGCATGGTTCGCCTATTAAGCAAACAAAGCTTCGGGCAAGTAAACACTAAACATTTTTTTAGCGGTATCTCCACAGCCCAATTTTTAAGCAATCTAGGCAGCAGTGCCTTTTTTGTAAGCTTACCGGCGACCAGCTTACTCTTATTCTGGGGCTGGGGTCCGGCATTGGTCTGGTTGGTAATCTTTCACCTGTTCATCGAATCAATATGCCATCTCCAGTATAGCTCGCAGAGCAATGGTTATAGCATTGCTGATCACTTGCTACGTGCCCAAAACACCAACCTAGCAATGATTGAGCAAGGCCTTATTCAAGCTTTCTTTCTATTGTCGATGGGCGTGGTTACCGCATTACTTGCCACACTTATAGACCGTCAATCGGGCCTTTTGTTTGCACTTCTTTTTCTTCTTCCGGCCAGAGCCCTACTTAGTCATACCAGCCTAGCACTGCCAATCGCGGCAAAAGCCGTTGGGGCATTAGCTTTATTAGCATTAGGGTTGGCATTCAGCGACCAATTGGGTTTTTCCATCTATGGCGACTGGGCACCGTTTGGCAGTGCTGTTTCATGGTTTAGGTTCAACAACCCAACCGTCATTGCCGCGGTTCTAACCGTTGCCGTATTTAAACTAGAAAAAGACACTGGCTTTAAAAAAGACCTCTCTTCATTTGCCGGCTTGATCATTCTTTTGTTGGTGGTCGCCATGGCCTTTCAACTAATTTGGTCACAGCCTGGTCTAGATGCACCCATGAATGATGCACAGGCAAGTAATGCCTCTCTGCCTTCGTTTCTCAGTTTAAGCTTGATTATTTTTGCCGGCTTTTCAGCATTGCTAATACGCCTATTAAACGAAGAAGGCAATCACACCGAACCCGGCGCACAGCAATTTAGTCGGCTTCAAGGCGGCAGTTTAGTACACCTAGTATTCATGCTTCTTTTAGGCTTGAGTTTAGCCTCAGCTCTGGGCATAGGCGCTTGGAAAACTCATTACATAAATTGGGATGAGTCACTAAATATTTTAGATCATCTAAATTTAGCCATCTCGAGCACCTTAAAGCTAATCGGCACCCAAGCCAAGGCCGGCACGCTAATGCACACCATTCTACTTGCCTCGCTGTGTTTCGCCGGGTTTAGTTTTATGCTTAATTGCGCGGTACAACTCACCGTTGAAGAGCGTGAAGGCGAAACGCTATACTCGTTAATATTAGAGTCCAAGATATTACAAGCGATACTCATTTTTGTCGCCGCTAGTTATTTTATTGCCAACGGGGTCAGTATCGACATGTGGTTAGTGATTGGGCTGCTCGGCTGGGTGCTAATAACTCACTTGATGATTGGCATGACCTTAGCCAATGGCCAAGGAATACTCGGTTCAGTGTTCACAATCGTCAGTGGTGTATTGATGATTTTCGGCACATTGCAAGCACTTCTAATCACACTGGATTGGATTTTTTCATCGCATTACACCTACGCAGCCTGTGGTTTTATGTTGATTTGCATAAGCGGTTTGCTCTGGTGGGGCTCGATCGGCCAACTAATTCGAAATTTCGGCCAGAATTCCAACCCCGATTTGTTCTAGAAGAGCATAAAACAGGGTAAAATGCCCTGTTGGCGATCAATTATGGTCAGTGCCTTAGCTTGGCTAAGCGCAAAACCAAGTTAGATCACTATTTCTGCTTCTTTAATCAGCTAACAGTAATTAGACAATCGAGAAAGGTCGATAACAAAACTCATGCACGTTTTATCCATAGGTTTAAATCACACCACGGCTCCCGTTGAGGTGCGCGAACGCGCAGCTGTAGCGGCCGAGCACCTGGATGATGCCTTGCTGGATATATCGAGCCGTACCGGCATTGAAGAAGCGACGATTCTGTCAACCTGCAACCGCACTGAGGTCTATTGCCAAGTTCCTGAGTCGAACATTGAGGTCGTCAGCGACTGGCTCTGTGATTTCCACGAACTGCGAAAAGACGAAGTGGCTCCGTTTTTGTACACGTTCCCAGACCAGGCCGCTGTCAAGCATGCATTCCGTGTTGCCGCAGGCCTAGATTCAATGGTTATTGGTGAACCACAAATTTTAGGTCAAATGAAAACCGCGTTCGCCAAGGCTCATAAAAATGGCAACACTGGTAAAGTATTAAATCGCTTATTTCAGCATACATTTTCGGTCGCCAAAGAGATTCGAACCAGCACCAGCATTGGCAGCCATGCTGTGTCGGTGGCGTACGCCGCAGTATCGTTAGCCAAGCAGATTTTTTCAGATATTTCAAAGCAAACAGTCTTGCTGATCGGCGCAGGAGAAACCATAGAACTCACTTGTCGCCACTTATACGCACAAGGCGTGCGCGACATCATCGTCGCCAATCGAACGGTGGAACGGGCCGAGGGCTTGGCCAAAGAATTCGGCGCCAAGGTTATTTCTCTGCACGAACTGCCAACTCGCTTACCCGATGCAGATATGGTGTTTAGCTCGACGGCCAGCACCCTGCCTATTTTGGGTAAAGGCGCTTTTGAAAGCGCGCTAAAAAAACGCAAGAACAAACCCGTATTGGTAGTCGACTTGGCAATTCCAAGAGACGTCGAGAAAGAAGTCGGCGACTTAGGCAACGTTTATTTATACACCGTCGATGATTTGCAGCAAGTAGTGTCAGAAAACTTAGAATCTCGTAAAAGTGCCGCAATTGAAGCCGAAAAAATTGTCGATGAACAAACGTTGCAGTTCATGCACTGGTTTAAAAACCTACAGTCCATTCCGACCATACGACAACTTCGTGATCGCACTAGCTCGATCACTGAAAACGAACTCTTGAGCGCGAAGAAGCGCTTAAAGGCGGGTGAAGACCCGAGCGCTGTGCTTGAGCATTTCGCCTACGCACTCTCGCAAAAATTCATGCACAGCCCAACTGAATCATTGCGCCAAAAACACGACGAAGCACTGCTCTCTGCAACCAGAGAACTATTTGGCTTAGACAACGAATAAATATAAAAGAGATACACCGTGAAAGATTCCATCCGCTTTAAGCTGGAAAACCTAGTCGATCGTCAAGAAGAACTGAATGCATTATTGTCGCAGCCTGAAACCATGAGCGACCAAAACGTGTTCCGAAAATTGAGTATTGAGCTCTCGGAGATCGCTCCCATCATCGAAAACTTCCAAGAGTATCGAGTCTTAGAAGGCGATGCTGAAGCCGCTCAAATGATGATCGATGAAGACGATAAAGAAATGCGCAAAATGGGCCATGACGAGATGAACGAGATCAAAGCTCGTCAAGAGTCTCTGCTGGTTGATTTGCAAAAATTACTACTTCCAAAAGACCCAAACGACGACAGCAATATTTTCTTGGAGATTCGTGCAGGCACTGGTGGAGACGAAGCGGCGATTTTCTCTGGTGATCTATTTAAAATGTATCAAACGTATGCCGAATCACAAAAATGGCAGGTAGAGGTGCTCAGTAAAAACGAAGGCGACCACGGTGGTTATAAAGAAATAATTTCTCGTATCGTAGGTCATGGTGCTTACTCAAAATTAAAATTTGAATCTGGCGCTCACCGTGTACAGCGGGTGCCTAAGACCGAAACTCAAGGGCGCGTCCACACTTCGGCTTGTACCGTTGCGATTCTTCCTGAGGCCGATGAAATTTCTGACGATATGGAAATTAACACGTCAGACTTACGAATTGACACTTACCGAGCGTCAGGCTCAGGCGGTCAGCATGTAAATAAAACTGACTCGGCTGTTCGCTTAACCCATATTCCGACAGGCACCGTAGTTGAATGCCAAGACGAGCGTTCACAACACAAGAATAAAGCCCGCGCCATGTCGATGCTAAAAGCCCGCATTCTAGATGCCGAACGCCAAGCACAAGACGCCGAGCAAGCAGAAACACGAAAAAGCTTGGTCGGCAGCGGAGATCGATCTGAGCGCATTCGTACCTACAACTACCCAGATGGTAGAATTTCTGATCATCGTATCAACTTAACGCTCTACAAATTAGACACCATAATGGGTGGAGATTTAGGGCAAGTTGTTGACCCTCTTACCACTGAGCATCAAGCCAACTTATTAGCCGAACTCGGCGACAACGCTTAAAAACTTAGTTTTCCCATGCTTAGCTATAAGGCGTTGCTCGACGAGGCAACAAAACAACTCTACGATGGCAGTGATACTCCACGAATCGATTCGGAAGTATTAATGCAGCACGTGCTGAAAAAAGACGTTGCGTGGTTAATTTCCTACGGTGATACCATTGCCACGTCTGATCATACTAAAGAGTTTTACAACTTGGTGTCTCGCCGGTACGAAGGCCAGCCGATTGCTTATTTAACTGGTTCTCGCGACTTCTGGTCACTAACATTAAACGTTGATGAAAATGTTCTGATCCCGAGATCCGACACAGAAACGCTGGTTGAAGAAGCGCTCGAGCGACTGCCCAAAGGACGGCCTATCGAGGTACTCGACCTTGGAACCGGCAGTGGCGCGATCGCACTATCGATAGCCAAAGAACGCCCACAAGCGACGGTGCTCGCTCTGGAATATCAAGCTGGCGCACTCGCAATCGCAAAACAAAACTCGGCGCTCAATAACATAAGCAATGTTACGTTTCGTCTGAGCGATTGGTACCAAGCACTCAATGAGTCTGAACAATTCGACCTAATTGCCTCGAATCCGCCGTATGTTGAACCCGGTGATCCGCACCTAGCGAAAGGCGATCTGCGCTTTGAACCAATTACCGCACTCACCTCGCTAGAGAACGGTTTGGCCGACATTAGAAAAATCATCGAAAATGCACCGGTCCACCTAAAAAGAGGCGGCTGGCTAATCATTGAACACGGCTATAACCAAGCAAATGAAGTCAGCTCGTTGTTTCATTTAAACGGCTTTGAAGAAGTTGAGTCGTTCCACGATATTAACGACCTACCGCGCTGCACGCTGGGCAAAAAAGCGAGTTAATCATGAGTGATCTATTTGAAGAAATTCATCGCATCATTTTGATTGGTGATGCCAGCGAAAAATGCCTCGCCACGCATTCACTTAACGCGGCACTCGATAGCTTCACTCTCGAACATCAGGGAGAAGCTTTTGAAATACCCACACCAGGATACCCCGAGCCTTTAGAGCTGGTCTCGCCAAGAGAGCTAAAACGCCGAGGAATACAAAGCCAAACAGGTCGAAACATTTTAATGCATGCGATCGCACACATCGAGTTTAACGCAATTAATCTTGCGCTTGATGCGGCTTACCGATTTCGCAACCAACCA
>JALZVW010000170.1 GCA_023301745.1 Arenicella sp.
TATGTCGCCGGCGTATAAATTGCGGCGAACTAAATCGAGCAAATGACCAGCGATGTATTTTTTTACTGACGCTACTTGATGCGGTAGTACGTCACTTTGATCGAGCTGTAGTTGTAAGCGTTTGCTGAATGGCATTTCATCACTCGGGGCAACCGTGCTCATTAACGAACACGCTGTGGCTTCAAAGTAATTCGCACAAACCTTTGGGCTAAAGGCAATTGAATGCAATAAGGCAATTTGCGACCAAACGGCTTGATCTTCGCCCATGTTTTCGCCACGCGGGAATCCACCAATATCGGTTAATGCAAATTTGTTAATGCACACACTCGAAGACGTAACCGGCAGATCACCGTGAGCGGCGCTAAAAAAATAGTCGGCCAGTAGTTGCGGCTCTGTAGGCGGTTCTAGCCCGATAATTCGAGCATTTCGTTTGGCGCCAGCATTGCTATCAACAAAACGATAGCCGGTGGCGAACATTACCGCTTCTGGAAAACGGCTAACTAAACTTTCGATCTCGCTCAAAAAATTCGGCTCATAGCTGTCGTCAGCATCTAAGAATGCGACGTAATCGGCACTGGCAAGTTCGACACCCTTGTTACGCGCCGCTGACACACCGGCGTTAGCCTGCGAGTAAACGATGATTTCGCGATTACTATGCTCTCGTTGAATTTTGTTAACGACTGATAAAGAGCGATCACTTGAGCCGTCGTCAACAATGACAATTTCACACTGGGCCGCCTTAATGTCGACCTGATCAAACACTGAATAAATCGCGCGGCGAATAGAGTCTTGTTTATTATATAACGGAATGACGATTGAAAATTTCATGCACTTGCTCCTTCACTAATAGCGCGCTTTGCGGGCGACGCGTTAACTCGTTTTTGTCGCTCTGACAACAAACGAAATTGACCTAGTAAGTTGAATTGATAGGTGTCTATATCTCTGATTTCGCTGCGTAAACCAATGCCGATTAGTAACCACGCAGGCCAGGTCATATAGGCCAGCGCTTCGATATTTTCGCTCATTGAGAAGAAGCCGACGATTAGCCACATGCCTAGCGCCAAACGAGCGCTTACTTGATACTGAGATTTAACCAACAAGACACACGCCGTTAAGACAAATGGAATTAGAAAGCTTAAGAAGCCAACCATGCCCTTTACAAACAACAGCCCATACCAATTGTGGTGGGACCCTATTGGCATAAACTCAACTAAGTGACTGCCACTTTCCATGACGCCGTGGCCAAACCAATACGCTTCAGACTCCCATCGATACACGGCGATGTTGCCGAGTGCGGCGCGTACTCGAGTTGAGTCTGCGCGTGCGCCCTTGATGTCGTCGATCAAGGTCAGTAGCGCGTGAGAAATCGGGTCGAAAAATAATACCAACACCAATAGGCAGACCGCCGCGCTGATCATTACCCATGAGCGAGTAAGTCTTGCAAGCCCCCAGACCGCAATCGGTACCAACAACATCACGATCATGCCCATGCGCGATGCCGCCATAGTGATCATTAAGGCATTGCCTAGCAAGCCGATCGCGCGCCACTTTAGCTCTTTCTCAAACCACGCACATAAAAAGTATATATTCGCGACAAGACCAACCGCCGGGGCCCATGGTGCGAAGAAGCGCCAGCGAGGGGCACCGTTACCTGGGTCGATTTCATATAAGATAACAGTGAAAAATTCGTCACCCGCGCCGCCTAATACTTTAAGCGGCGACACATATAAATGATCAGGCAAGCCAACAACCCAGGCCATCACTAAGAACGGGGTCGCCATCAAGGCGACTAAACCAATAACACAAGCCGCTCGGCAAACTGCTTGGTATCGAATATTCAGGCTGAAGCCTAATACAATAAAGACGCTTAGCAAGGCCCAACCTTTAGCCCAACCAATGGTCGATTTTATGATCTTACCGAGGCCTAAATTAAAGTCGATGTGGCCGACAATCAGCGCCATTTCGAGCATTAAGGCACACAACACCCAAGCCCAAATTAGCCAGTGTGAATTTTGCTTATCAGCGGGCGCGCCTATGGCCCAACGACCGACGATTACCCCGACCATCATCCAGCCGACGATCGGCGCGATGAGGTATAAGGCGCCAAATAGATAGAAAACGAAGGTAAAGCTGATTGACGATACGATAATGCGCTCTTCAAAATTCAAGTCGCCAAACTTAGACCAACGCGCTTGGCGATTAATGTGTTTAATTAGAGTATTCATAGTTAGAGTATTATTTGTTCGACCACTCAAACAGCGGCCGCTAGACCAAACCGGTGCGCAGGTTGAACGAGGTGAATGTTAATGAACCAGAGGCATTCGGGTTTTGGCTTACCTTGGCGTCGCTCACCATTCGTTTACGTACTTGGCGCAGCGCTAAGGCCAAGCTCAACATTCCATAAATTAGAAACCCCGCAACGATCATTAACTTACTTTGCAAACGATCACGTTTGATGGTGGCACCCGGCTGGGTGAGCAGTTGTGTCAACGGATAGGTGGCGTAGATATCCAAACGACTGGTGTCGAGCTTAGCCAATGCTGAGCTGAATATAGCCTCGGCAATCTGATGCACTCGCTGCAGGTCGGCAAGCGTTGCCGCACCCTGAGTGTGACTTTTCACTCGAGCAAGATAACGCTCTCGGCTTTCCACCAAGGCATTGCTCTGAGCGATTAGACCGCTTTTTTTAGCTAATAAGGAGTTCACATTTTTGACGCTGTCTATATTGCTGGCCGATAGCAATCCGTAGAGCTGGGGATTGCCTATTTTTTCGAGGTTCGGCACGCCGGAGAGTAGTTCACGCACCGTTGAGGTCAGGCTCGAAACTTCGCGATCGAGCGTTTTTCGTAACGGGTTTTCATCTGCATAAATCAGGCTAATATTCGCTAGCTCGGCTAGTTTTTGGCTCAAGTGCGCTAGCGTGGCTGCCACCGCGGGGTTAGCTTGGCGGGTCATAAACGCTTGCGCTTGGTCTGAGGAAATACCCAGTTGCTGCAGCGATAAACTTAATGTCGCCTCAAGCGAAGCTAATTCAACCGATGTTTTGGTATGTTCGGTTCGCAGTTGCTCGGTGTCGTTGGTCCAACGCTTAAATTGGTCCTCCGACAAAAAGGAGCTTTCTATTTGATAAGCCACGATATCTTGGCGTGCTTGGCTCAATCGTTTTTTAGCGGCATCTAGATTCGCCTCAATGCCTTTGAAATTTCGTTCAATTTCGTTAGTCCTAAGTTGATCCAAGGTAGCGTGAAAGGTTTGGTTATACAGCTTAGCTCGAAAAACCAATTCTTCTTGCGACTCACCTACTAGAGTAAATTTCATCGCCGGCGTTTGATCTATCAAAGTGATACGCGGCTTACTGAAGGCATTTGCGTCGACTCCGTACTCGGCGGCGGCGTTATTAATCACGGCATCACTCAGCGCAATTTCTCTATAGGTATTCTTAGGGCTAATAGACACGCTACCGTAAGCATTACCGCCGTTGCTACGCGCTTCACCAATGTTATCGAGGCTGATGGTTGAAGCACGCTCGGTGCCTGGCAACAACATGATCCATGACGTTTTGTAACTGGGCTTTTCAAAAGCGAGATAGAGGCCAAGCAATATTACGACAAGCACCAACAGGCCCAGCAACATAAACTTGATGCTCAATAGAGCTTCAATTAGGTACCTAGCAAAGAGTGACCAGTTCATAACAAGCTCCCGAATAAAAGTGGGCTGATCAACTCGCCAATTCCTCGCGCAACATCTCGAAAATTGGTAAACCTCGAGTCATAACAGGCAATGCCATCGTTTGGCATCATGAAAGGGTTAACCAATGGGTTGCTGCTATTAGCCAGCAACTGGTTTATCGAACGGCGCACAACGATCTGTTGCTTGGAGCCTAAATTGCGGGTAACTAGTACCACACTGCGCGAGGCGTTAGCTTGATGTGTGCCACCAATGCAGTTCGCTGAAATCACTGAATCGAGCAATGACGAGCCATAGGGTAAACGCGTGGAGTCGGCGCCAACGGCCGATTGAGCATTACTTAATGCAGGCGCGGTTAAGTTTGACATAAACACTCGCATTCCTGGCGGCGTTACCTGACTTGGCTTGATCAAAGACGGATTAACATAGCCGGTTGAGCGAACAATAATTTGATCACCATTGATCAGGGTGGGTGTATCGCTAAAGCCAACCCCGTCAATAATACTGCGTAAGGAAATTGGCAACACTTTGTCGCCACGTTTGAGGTAAACATTTTCGGTGTCGGCGTCAGGCCGAATACCGCCTGCGGCACTCAGGGCGGAGATAACATTACGGCGCGACGAAAAGCCACCCGCGGTTTGCTGAATAACGCCGTCTGGTTTGGTGATTGGCTGACTATTTATTATCACTCTTCCAGGGTTAAACACGGCGCCCGTAACCGAGACATTGATGGCCGCTAGCCTAAGTAAACTAAGGTCGACCTTAACCGACTCTTGGTAGAACCATTTCAAATGTACGAGTTCGCGCTCAATATCGTCTATCAGTTCTTCACGCGAGCGGCCGGTTGCCGGAAATGATTTTACAAACGGCAGGTCTAGGTTCCCTTGGGCGGTGATCTGATACAAACCGTCGTATTGATCCATGCCTATAATTCTAAGTTTAAGCATGTCGCCGCGAACAAAGGTTGTTTGGTAGAACGAGCGCGACTCATGTTCAGTCACCGCGTTTACGCCATGCGCATAGGCAAACAAGGTATCGGCATAGGCATAAAGAGCATCAGGCTCAGCACTCACAATTGTTCGCGAAAAGTGCTCACCATCATCCTGACCGTGACTATCTAAGTTTTTTGGAACCACCGCACACGCGCTGACAACTAAGCTCAAAGCTATTATTACTGCGCGCCTTATCGGCTTGTTTAGAAATTTCATACTGTTTCCTCAATGCTGCGTAATCGCGACATCACACCCTGAAGGTTTGTTAGTCGCTTTCTCAATAAAGAGCATAGTATCATTATTATCATTAAATAATAAAGCCCAATTATCAAATTTATCATAAAAATATTAAAATGAACTAAAACAGTGACTTAAACTCTTTATAATGATCAAAAATCAAGCAAATCACCCATAAAACAATTAATATTGAGCTATTTAATGATAATAATGAACATTAAATCATTGACTATTCGATAAAATTCATCAATATTATCGAAATACAAAAATTAGTTTCATATTTATCACTTAGGGGTGTCGTTATGAGAATACTTATCGGAGTAACAATGTTAATGCTCGTGCTACCGAAAGTTGGCTACCAATGTTTGTTGGCTTGGTACCACCAAAAAAAGATCAAACTTTATGTTCAGCAATACGCTGGCATAAACATGGAGCGCGTTCAGCACAGAACGGTCACCGTGGCAAATGCACCGCTTGCCGATATTGACACCTGGTTTTTATACCTCAGAGGTAAGTATGATCTTGTAGGCCCATCACCGATGGAATTCGACGATGCGTGTAAGCTACATCGTAATAAGCGAACTCGGTTCAATGTTTCTCCGGGGATAATTTCGCCGTTCATGGTTAAGAGAACATCGGGTATCGCACATCAAGATGAGCAACAGCTTGCCGCCGACTTCGCCGCCCAGGCGACCCCAAAGCACAGAGCTCAGGTTTTTCTGATCTGGTCTTTACAGCGTATTTTCGGCGCGCCAACACGACGCTTATATTCGCCAAGACAATTCAAACTCTTAGGCGTAACGCTGGCCAACGTCAGTATGAAAGAGGCGGTAAATCGTGTTGTTAAAAGTTTAAATTGCGATACGCAGCTAGGCGATGCCACTAAATTTGCATTTGTTAATGCCGATTGCGCTAACAAATATGTAAGCGACGCTGGTTACCAACAGACATTGAACACCTTCGACACCGTGTTTGCCGATGGCATCGGTGTGAAGATAGCCGCTAGATGGCAAAACATTGCGGTGACCGAAAATGTAAACGGTACCGACATGTTTCCATTTTTGTGTGCTGAATTGGCCGCCAACAAAAAAAGTGTGTATTTACTCGGCGCAACTCACTCGGTGGTCAATCGGGTCGCGGCTAAATTGAACCGTGAATACCCTGAACTTAAGGTTGCCGGTTATAGAGACGGCTTTAGTGATCAAGCTGATGCCAAAGAACTGCACCGCGCAATCAATCAAAGCGGCGCCGACTTACTACTGGTTGCGATGGGCGCACCTCGCCAAGAGCAATGGATTGCCGACAACGCAGCAAGCCTCAACGTCAAAGCGGTGATTGGGGTGGGCGGGCTATTCGACTTTTATTCAGAGCACGTATCACGGGCGCCAATTTGGTTGCGTGAATTGTCATTAGAATGGGTATGGCGCCTCGGCGCTCAGCCCTTAGACAAAGGCAAGCGCTACTTACTCGGAAGCCCTCTTTTTCTATTAAGAGCCTCGCTTGCAGCACGGGCTAACAAATCAATTACAACGACTGCAAATGCAGCCAATAAGGAGTTAAATCATGACCTGCTCTAGGATGCCACAAACACGCCGCGCCAAATTCGGCAACGCCATCTGGAAAGTTCGCTGCGCCGTTACACCGCTCATTAAACGCACTCTTGATATTACCGTTGCGCTAATTGCGCTGCTGCTGCTAAGCCCGTTACTGATGCTGATCGCTACGCTGATTAAACTAGAATCAAACGGTGGTGCGTTATTCAAACAAGACCGAGTTGGCTTAAACAGCGTGCCATTTACCATGTGGAAATTTCGCTCTATGTCGATCGACGCCGAAGCGCAGCGCAGCAATTTAAGCCAGCAGAATGAAATGAGCAGTGGTATCACATTTAAAATGAAACGCGACCCACGAATTACTCGAGTCGGTGCATTGATACGCAAAACATCGATCGATGAATTGCCTCAATTATTTAATGTACTCAAAGGTGATATGTCCTTGGTGGGCCCTCGGCCTCCGTTGCCGTCAGAAGTATCTGAGTATTCGCGAAGCGACCGACTTCGGCTAGAAGTAGTGCCCGGCATTACGTGCCTATGGCAAATATCGGGTCGTTCGGACATTCCCTTTGAACAACAAGTGAAACTCGACATTCAATACATCGAGAAACAAACCCTATGGTTTGACCTTTGGGTGTTACTAAAAACAATTCCTGCGGTGCTCAAAGCTCGTGGCGCTTATTAGCCGCCGAGCACTTTAATCGCCGAGCACTTTAACGGCCGAATACAATAACTGGCGAGCGCTATCAATAGACTTGCCTTGGAGACACACATGACATCTCATTCAAATAATACTCAACCCGTAGCCATCATCTTGGCTGACAAGCCACTGAGCACTAACCTTAGCGCTATTTTTGGCCAACAAGATTTGTCGTCGTTGATGGTCGCTGGCAATACAATCATTGAACATGTGCTCATGGAGCTTCAAGATCTGAAAATTCAAGAATGCATTGTCTTAGCGCGACAAAACGCAAACCAAATTCAAACACTGATTGGCGACACTCGCCGCTGGGGAATCAATATCACAGTGATGAATTACTCACTCAGCAAAGAGCAGGTACTGCGCGAATACAAATCGCTAAGTGCGCCAAACGGTTTG
>JALZVW010000171.1 GCA_023301745.1 Arenicella sp.
TAATGCTCAAGGAAAAATCAGTGATTACGCCGCTCGATTTTCCGTAGTGAAAGTCGATGTCATTAAATTCAATCTGCCCTTGATCTACTCTTAACGTCGTTGCATCGGGCAGGTCTTGAATTGATTTTGGCTGCGCTAAGGTGTTCATGCCATCTTGGGTGGTCCCGATCGCTTCGAACAAGCGTGCCAATTCCCAGATAAACCATTGGCTCATCGCTTGCAATCTTAGTGTGAGTGCACCGGCAACGGCAATTGCGCCAGCACTAACGAGCGACTGGGTCCATAGCCAAACACCAAAGCCCATGGTAGAGCAAATCAAGAACGCATTGAGGGTAACCAGGGTTGTATTCAATTGCGTGACTAAGCGCATTTGTTGATACACGCTGCCCAACATCTCTTGCATGCTGTCTTTGGCGTATTGTTCTTCAGCGTTACTCGACGAAAACATTTTTACCGTTTGGATATTACTATAAGCATCAACGATACGGCCCGTCATCGACGAGCGAGCATCGGATTGCTGCGCTGAAACAAGCTTCAACTTTGGTAAAAAGAAGCGCATTACAAAGACATAGGCGGCTAACCAACACAATAGTGGCAATGCTAGCCGAACATCGCTACTTATAAAAATCGCGAGCGCACTACTAAAATAGACAACCACATATACAACAAGGCCATTAATACTTACGATGGAGTCACGCACGCTTAGTGCTGTCTGCATTACTTTAGTAGCAATCCGGCCGGCAAAATCATTGGCATAAAAAGAGCTAGACTGGCCGAGCAAATAACGATGTGCGCGCCAACGGATCTGCATTGCAAAGTTACCGAGCAAGCCTTGGTGTTCCAGAACCGAGTCTAAAAAGCTCAATAATGGCCAGGCAATGAGAATTAGCAGAGCGATGCCTAGCAATTGGCCACCATGCACATCAAAGAACGTTGAGGGGTCGCTTACCTGCATCCAGTCAATCATGTTACCGATGGCCTTAAACATATACACCTCGATGCCGGATATAAGGGCCGAGGTAATGAACAGGCAAATCAGCAGAAAACGAAATGGCTTGGTGTAATACCAGACAAATTTCAGCAGACTGCTCGGCGGTTGTTCGACGTCATTGTTTGAAAACGGCGGTACCGCATTTTCGAAAAAATTAAACATGATTATCTTCTTATTTGATTTACAAGAATGGTAACACTCTTCAATTGAAGGCCGTGAATTAGATCTAAACTTGTTCACATCAAGTAAGCGATAGTGAGTATTTTTGTCTTAGTTCGGCGCACTGGTTAAACTCTTCGTATGCTTGATCTAATAACACTACCGGAGTCGCTCAGCTGGCTTAGCTTTTGGGCTCTTGTTGCACTAGCCGGATTTACATCTATGCTGACCGCATCGTTTGGTATTGGTGGCGGGATGATTCTACTGGCAATTGTCGCACAGGTGCTGCCAGTAAAAGCGGTGATACCGGTTCACGGCGTTGTTCAACTAGGCTCAAATACAAGCCGGGCAGCGGTGATGTTCAAAGATGTTCATTGGCGCTATGTTCTCTGGTTTGCGCTGGGCAGTATTCTAGGTGCGCTGGTCGGTGGGCAACTTGTTATTAGTTTGCCGCTGGATTTACTCAGAGTCATACTCGGGCTATTTATTCTAGTCACTATTTGGAGCCCGAGCCTTACCAACAAACTAGCAAGCCGAAAAACACTTTTTATAGGGGGCTCACTTTCGACTGTACTCACTATGTTTGTCGGCGCAACTGGCCCGTTTGTAATGATGCTTATTCGGGCATTTGATCTGCCGAAAATGACTTTGGTTGCCACCAGCGCAGCCTGTTTAGTATTACAGCACGGCCTCAAGATCGCGGTATTTGGAATGCTCGGCTTCGCCTTTGCGCCCTACTTATCGCTGATTGTATTAATGGTGGCTAGCGGTTTCATAGGCACCCTGATTGGCAGAAAATTGTTGATTAAGATCGATGAGCCGCGCTTTCAGCGTTGGCTGAATATCATCTTAAGCCTGCTGGCCGTTCGCTTGCTATTAGCCGCTTTATATTAGTCGTTTTATATTCAACACGTACATTCGGAATATCATGAAAATAGCTAACGACTTCGTGATCAGCTCAATGTTAAGACGCTTCAACGGTGTTGCTAAACCTCAATGGTGCGCACAAATAAAAAGAGGCCAGCAAAGCTGGCCTCTCATACACACCTTAATTAAGGCTTACTATTTAGCAGAAACACCCAGTGCTTTTAACGTAGCGATGTTGATGTACTTATCAACCGGTAGGTCATTGGCACGTTGAAATGCATTAACCGCTTGGATAGTTTCAACACCAATTACGCCATCTACACCGTTGGCACCAATATCATGGCCTTCAGCTTTCAGAGCACGTTGCAAATCAGCGATGCGAGAGCGAGTCATGTTGGTTTCACACAAAATTGAACGCCAAGCCATGTAACCATCACTTACTAATTCACGCTTCTGAATAGTTTTGTATGTCGCCGGAATTGCCGTAACCTCTTCACGTGCTGCCGAAACCAACTTGGTGACTTTTACGTCTTTGTAAACAGCTGGAATTTCGATAGTACGACTTTGAGCAGGAGTTTCAACAACCGTTCTAGTCACAGTTTTGTACTGTGGCTGTGTCTCAGTTAGACAAATTTGATTGCCTGTACGAGTCGTTGTTGGGTGATCTGTATTGCTCACTTCATGCCATACAAAGCCAGCAGATTGATCAACAACTTGACGCTCTACTTGACCGTATTCAGCCGCAATAGGAGTACGTTGCTCAGTTGCTGAACTAACTAGCTTCTTAACTTTAACAGTACGATACTCAGCTGGCACGACCACTGTCTCAGTGCGAGCTGCCGATCGCAATACAGTACGTTTAACTGTTTTATAGGTGGCAGGCACTTCAACTAAGCACATGATCTCACCCGTACCTTCGTCAATACGTTGAATCGGCCCAGTACCTTTCTTCCAAATTGTATGCGCTGGCTTATCAAGAACACGCTCTTCTTCTACTGCATATTCCGCAGGAATACTCACTAGCTGAGTAGATGCTTCTTTAACAAGAAGATTTTCTTCAACCATTTCGTATTGAGCTGGCGAAACAGACACACTTTCAGTGGCCGCTTTAGTCAAGATTTGCTCAGAAACAGTTTTATAAGTCTCAGGCACATAATGCTCATGAAAACACATGCCAACATTGGCTGAGTCTAAATCGATACCATGGTTCTTCGCGGCATTTAATAATGCATTACTCGCTGGTGCTGATGCAGACTTCAGAGCTACACGCCAAATACGCTGACCATCACGAATTTTAATAGTTTCAGATTCTTCACCGTAAACAGCTGGAATTGTTTCAATTCGAGTTGATGCAGCACTGACTTCTATTGATTGACTGCCAGCTTCGTATTGAGCTGGAATAACTCGGATGCTGTTACTCGCCTCAGACGCAAGAACTTCTTCGTCACGAGTCGTGTATTGAGCTTCAACCCATACTCGAGCATAACATTCACCAGCCGCAGCGTTAGGCGGTAGCAAGTCGTTTACACCCGCCGCATCAGCAGGTAACCCTGTTGAGCCGTTTGCAGATGTTCGTGAATTAAATTCTCTTTCACGCGCATCGAGCTCTGCAGCGCGGCGATCAAGTTCGGCGATTCGTGAAGAATCGTTGGCACCATCGGCGGCGGCCGAGGCAATACCTGTTGTGCTACAACCCGTTAGTGCAACCGTTGCGCCGACAAGGCTAATAAGTCCAGCTTTTTTATAGTAATTCATGGTTTAGATCCCCCGATCTGTATGTTGTTAAAAAATCAGGGTGATACAGCTTTTATTAGCTCATCTACCCGGGACTACAAACTATCACCCTGAGATATATAGTCTACGCCTTATTTGTTAACTAGTGTTAACAATTGTTACCTATTGTTAGATAACGCTGTTTTTGCTCTAAAGTAACTATCCTCTGCTCTCCCTTGTTCGAGAACCCTTTCGCCCTTACTATTAATAGGTACTAATAATTAGCGGCAATTTTGAGCCAAAACCTCATGAATATAGATAACCGAACCATTTCAACGTCATTGATCATATTGAGTACTGTGGCGGTGTTTTATGTCATGGTGGTGGGCCAAGAATTTTTAGTGCCATTAGCCGTCGCTCTGATGCTTTGGTATGTCATTAACGCGATGAGCCGCAGTTTTACCAAGCTCATTCCATGGACCGATGAACCAAACTGGCTCAGCATGTTGCTATCAATTATTACCATTGGCCTGTTTATGGCGCTGGCGGTTGATATGGTGCAAACCAATGTTTTAGAGGTCAAAGCGGCGATACCGAAGTATCGAGAAAACTTCGCGGGCCTATCGCTCAAGGTCAGCGCGATGCTGCCGACGTTTATTCTCGATAGAATGCCAAACATGGCCGAAGTAATTAGCGGAATTAAACCGGCTCCGGTTATAACCGGTATTACCGACACGATCGTCGCCATGGTTGGGAAAATCTCACTGGTTCTTATATACGTGGCCTTTATGCTGGCTGAGCAAGGCACATTCAAGAACAAAATCAGTGAAATGTTCCCAGACCAAAAAAAACGTGACTCAATCATGAGTATTTTGTCGCACACTCAGCAAGACATTCAAACCTACCTCTGGATCAAGACACTCACCAGCGCATTAACAGGGGTTGTCAGTTACTTTGTATTACGCGCCGTTGGTGTCGATTTCGCGATATTCTGGGCCTTCACAATTTTCATGCTGAACTTCATTCCGACGATTGGCTCAATTATTGCCACATTTTTCCCGGCCATGTTGGCGCTGGTTCAATTTGATACATTTATACCGTTTTTCATCGTTCTCGCGGCTGTGGGGTCGGTGCAATTAGTAGTAGGTAATTTAATAGAACCCAAATTAATGGGTAATACGCTCAACGTGAGTCCATTTGTTGTGATGATGAGCCTGACGCTGTGGGGCAGTATCTGGGGCATTGCCGGCGCATTCTTAAGTGTGCCTATTACCGTTATTTTACTGATTATCTTCGCTCACTTTGAAAAGACTCGTTATATTGCGGTATTGCTGTCAGGCGATGGTAGCTTGAAGTTTGCGCAGCACACACAACAAAAATTAGAACAGCGGGACTAGGGCAGGGCCCAGAATTATAGCTCTTCAGACCGAGCATAAAAAAAGGCGATCAGCATTCGATCGCCTTTTTCCAACTGTCTAAAGATACCGCCTGTGACTACAAACCAGCCGCCGCGCGTAAAATCTCTGCTTTGTCAGTCAATTCCCAAGTAAACTCTGGCTCGGTACGACCAAAATGGCCATACGCCGCTGAGTTACGGTAGATTGGGCGCAATAAATCAAGAGTTTGGATAATCGCTTTCGGGCGCAGATCAAAATGCTCTGCAACCAACGCTTCGATCTTAGCTTCATCAATTTTAGCGGTGCCAAAGGTGTTAACCATCAGGCTTACAGGCTTAGCAACACCGATCGCATAAGCAACTTGAACTTCGCATTTATCAGCGAGGCCAGCGGCGACAACGTTCTTTGCAACATAACGACCCGCGTAAGCCGCTGAGCGATCTACTTTAGATGGATCTTTACCTGAAAAGGCGCCACCACCATGATGCGCAGCCCCACCATAAGTGTCCACGATGATTTTGCGTCCAGTAATACCGCAATCACCGACTGGGCCACCGATCACGAATCGGCCGGTTGGGTTAACCAAAAATTTGGTATCGCCTGTGACCATTTCCGCCGGTAGCACAGGTTTAATAACCTCTTCGATCACCGCTTCAACCAAATCTTTATGCGACACAGATTCATCATGCTGAGTTGAAAGTACAACCGTATCTATCGATGCCGGCTTACCGTTTTCATAACGAACCGTTACTTGAGACTTCGCATCTGGACGTAACCATGCCAATTGACCACTTTTGCGAACTTCAGCTTGCTTCTTGACAAGGCGATGCGAATACTCGATCGGCATTGGCATAAGCACATCTGTTTCAGTACAGGCATAACCAAACATCAAACCTTGGTCACCCGCCCCTTGGTCTAGATCAAGGCCTTCGCCTTCATTAACACCTTGAGCAATATCTTGAGATTGACGATCTAAGGTTACCATTACCGCACAACTACGGTAATCGAAACCCATATCTGAGCCTATATAGCCGATTTCTTTAATCGTTTGACGAACACGGTCTGTGACTCCGTCAAGGCTGCGGTTACTGGTGATTTCGCCGGACAATATGACTAAGCCAGTATTAACCAGTGTTTCGCAGGCAACGCGTGATGCGCTGTCTTCTTCTAACAAATAATCCAAAACAGTATCAGAAATCTGATCTGCAACTTTGTCAGGGTGACCTTCGGAAACGGATTCCGAAGTAAATAAATAATCGCGCATTTTAGCTACCTTTTTTAACTACTGCTATTTAAAACCAAATTGGCCATGTGACTAGAGCAAAATGCGCTAACAAAATGCGCCAGTAGAAACTTAAGTAGTTAAACCTAAACCTCTGGACTGACAGCCACACGACCCCAAATTTAATCGGCGATTTTAGCAGCTTCTATGGTTTAATACAGTGCACAAGCACTATAATCTTCTCGAATTACACGTATTGACACCTATGGTTAACCGTCTACAAAGCTGGATCTTTATTATGCTCGCCCTGATCACAATGGGCTGGGGCATGGTGCCTATCGTGCGAGTGATTTTTGGTCTTGATGACAAGCTCGCAGGCTCTTATATTTGGTCACTGAGTTTTATCATCGGCGGCGTCATGTTTGGCTTGACGGCGATGTTATTGATGGTTCGTAAACAACCTAAAATCAGAACCTACCTAAATGAGAGCCTTGGCGAAACGAATAAAGAAAACGCCTCTGCGGCGGCTAGACTGCACGCAACAGGGCTATTGATCTTTACAGGCATTCCGCTGCTTAACTTCCTTGTTTGTTACTTTCTTTGGGTGAAAACCCGCCACCAGTCCGAATACTTAGATTATCAAGGGCGTGAAGCTATCTGTTTCCAAATCAGCATCTACTTATATCTATTGATGTGCCTTTTTATGGCTTACATCATAATCGGTGCATTCGTTGTTCCATTGATACTATTGTTTCATTTGCTTGCCACATTGACGGCGATTGTGGTCACTCTAAACGGCCGACAATTTCGTTACCCTGCGAATATTTCGATTATCAGCCGAACACCAGAATGAACGGCCCGCTTAAGATGCGCCTCTATTAAAAGCAAATAGTCTTACTTCTAAAAGCAAATAGTCTTACTTCATTGCCTTCATCACGTCACACGCGCAATCAATTGTATCGGCGATGTCATTTTCGCTGTGCGTGATAGACACAAAGCCGGCCTCAAAAGACGATGGGGCCAAATACACTCCCCGTTCCAACATGCCGTGAAAGAACTGATTAAAGCGATCAACATCACACGCCATTGAATCATCAAAGGTGCTGACTCGTTCAGCGTCGGTAAAAAAGAAACCAAACATGCCTCCAATACCATTGGTCGCAAGTGGAATGTCATGACTCAGGGAGGCATTCTTTAAACCAAGCATGAGGCTCTTAACTTTAACCGTGAGGTTTTCAAAAAAGTTCGGCGCTGAAATCAACTCCAAAGTTTTGATACCAGCGGCCATTGCTACTGGATTACCCGATAGAGTACCCGCTTGGTAAACCGGCCCTTGAGGAGAAATATGATTCATAATGTCCTCTTTACCGCCAAACGCGCCGACTGGCATTCCACCGCCAATAACCTTACCAAAACAGGTTAGATCAGGGGTGATGCCATAAACACCTTGAGCGCCTTGCAGGCCAACACGAAAGCCTGTCATCACTTCGTCAAATATTAACACCGCGCCATACTGATCACAGATTTTACGTAACCCCTCTAAAAATCCAGGTTTAGGAGTGATTAAGTTCATATTCCCGGCAACCGGCTCAATAATAATCGCCGCGACTTGGTCGCCTACGTCGGCAAACAATTGCTCTACTTGCTCCAAATTATTAAATTGCAGTGTAAGCGTTTGCTCCGCTAAAGCAGCCGGGACACCCGGAGAAGTAGGCACCCCAAACGTTAAGGCTCCTGAGCCGGCTTTGACGAGCAAACTGTCCGAATGGCCGTGATAACAACCTTCAAATTTAACAATCTTATCGCGACCCGTGTATCCACGAGCCAATCGCAAGGCACTCATGGTCGCTTCGGTTCCCGAGCTAACCATACGCACTTTATCGACGCTTGGAATCAACTCGCAAATCATTTTTGCTAAAACAGTCTCAGATTCAGTTGGCGCGCCAAAACTCAAGCTATTCTCAGCGGCATCTTGCACCGCTTTTATAACCTCGGAATTAGCATGGCCTAGAATCATCGGGCCCCAAGAGCCCACATAATCAATATATTGTTTGCCGTCTGCATCCCAAAGATAAGCCCCCTTGGCTCGCTGCATAAAAACGGGTTCACCACCGACGCTTTTGAACGCTCGAACGGGCGAATTCACGCCACCTGGAATGTATTTTTGAGCTTCTTGAAATCTAGATTGAGTCATTATCAATGCCGCGATATCTAACAATATCGTTCACTTTGTAAGGGTTAAGGAGCTTGCCACGTTGCGCGCCCGACGACAACAAACGTTGATACGAAATTTATGGCATAGAAATGGTAATTTTCGACTACTTGCCAAAGCAATGGCGCTGAGTGTAGGCTGTAAGAGCAGTGTGTACTGTATAACTAACCAAAATTTAGCCTTTTAAAATAAGGGTGGGAGACATAATGGGACTTTTTGATTTTGCAGCCGACATAGGCAAGAAAGTATTTGGGGTTGATGATGCCGATGCGGCTGAAAAAATTAAACAGGATATCGAAACAAACAATCCTGGTATAAACAACTTGGAAGTAGAGATGCAAGAAGACACCGTTTGTGTGCTTCGCGGTACTTGCGAGAGTGTCGAAGCAAAAGAAAAGGCGATATTAATGGCCGGCAATATGAAAGGCGTATCAGCGGTTGTTGCCGCACGCTTGAAAGTTCCTGAAGCCACGGCCCAAGTTGTTGAGAAAGTTACCGAAGAAGAACAAGATTCGGCCTTCGAAGCATCAAGTGGTACTCAATACTACACAATTGAAAGCGGTGACACGTTATGGGGCATTGCGGCTAAGTTTCTTGGCAATGGCTCTAAATACCCCGAAATTTTCGAGGCTAATCGCGAAGTAATTGAAGATCCTGACAAAATTTTCGTTGGCCAGAAAATTCGTATTCCCAGCTCAAACGCATAAAGAGGTTTAGTTCAGAAAAAGCAGCTTGCCTCGGCGAGCTGCTTTTTTAATGTCTGGAGTTCGTTTATCTGCGCATAGAGATCATCAGAACTGCCTAAAATTAACTGCGAAATTCACCTAAAAGGCGCTTGATTACTCACTTCTGCGACTCTATACTCCGATTCCCGAGTAATTTACTCAGGTTTCACAAGTTAGGTCTATAATTCAGTTATGAAATTAACCACAAAAGGTCGCTATGCGGTTACCGCAATGATGGACTTGGCGCTGCATGCCAAGCTTAATCGTATTGCCTTAGTGGATATAGCTGAGCGTCAAAGTATTTCACTTTCTTACTTAGAGCAATTGTTCAGAAATCTGCGCAATGCTGGCTTAATAAAATCAGTACGAGGATCTAAGGGCGGCTATATGCTGGCTCGCAGCGAAAAAGAAATTTCACTCGCTGATATTCTCATAGCCGCTGACGAACACATTAATTTAGCCTGTGGCGGCGGCAACACTTGCAGCGAAGTTGATCCGTGCTTGACCCACAACTTATGGACCAATTTGAGCCAAGAATTTTTCGAATTCTTGGACAGTAAAAAGCTGAGCGACTTAGTCCGTTCACGTCATGTTCAAACCATGGCGACCCAACAAGATGTCACCTCGATCGGTGATATCCCAATTCATATAAGCCGTTAGATAGGAAGTTGCTATGTCAGCCCCACTTGTAGATGAGAAAAACAAAGACCTTAAAGAGCTCGTAAAACGCGAGTACAAAGAAGGTTTTGTTACCGACATTGAATCAGACACCTTTGAACCGGGTTTAGACGAAGATGTGATTCGTCGTATCTCAGCGAAAAAAGAAGAACCTGAGTTTATGCTCGAGTATCGACTTAAAGCATTTCGCCGCTGGCTAAAGATGCCGGAGCCTGACTGGGCTCACATTGACTACCCAAAAATCGATTTCCAAGCGATTGCCTACTTTTCCGCTCCAAAAGAAATGCCTCAACTTGATAGCTTGGACCAAGTAGATCCTAAGCTCTTAGAGACCTATGCGAAGCTAGGCATTCCTCTCGAAGAACAAAAGATGATGAATAACGTCGCAGTCGATGCGGTTTTCGACAGTGTGTCGGTACGCACAACCTTTCGCGAAACGCTGTCAAAAGCGGGTGTGATTTTCATGCCAATCTCAGAAGCGCTGCAAGAGTGCCCTGAGCTGGTAAAACAATATCTAGGCAGCGTCGTTCCAACGCAAGATAACTATTATGCGGCGCTAAACGCCGCAGTGTTCTCTGACGGCTCGTTTGTTTACATACCAAAAGGGGTTCGTTGCCCAATGGAGTTGTCGACCTACTTCCGCATCAATGAGATGAACACCGGCCAGTTTGAGCGCACCTTAATTATTGCCGAAGAAGGCTCTTATGTAAGCTACCTTGAAGGTTGTACGGCGCCACAACGTGATGAAAACCAACTGCACGCAGCGGTCGTTGAGCTTGTCGCCCACAAAGATGCAGAGATCAAATACTCGACAGTACAAAATTGGTACCCCGGGGATGAAAACGGCAAGGGCGGGATCTATAACTTCGTCACCAAACGAGGTTTATGCAAAGGTGACAATTCTAAGATCTCTTGGACTCAAGTTGAAACCGGCTCAGCCATTACCTGGAAATACCCGAGCTGCGTGCTGCAAGGCGATAACTCCGTCGGTGAATTCTATTCGGTCGCGCTTACGCATAATAAACAACAAGCCGACACCGGCACCAAGATGATTCACATGGGCAAAAACACGTCCAGCACCATTATCTCAAAAGGCATTTCAGCCGGTCATGGTCATAACACTTACCGTGGTTTAGTGAAAATTCTAAAAGGCGCTGACAACGCGCGTAACTTTTCACAGTGCGACTCTTTATTGATGGGCGACCGTTGCGGCGCGCACACATTTCCTTATATGGAAGTACAGAATCCATCAGCAAATTTGGAGCATGAGGCCACCACGTCAAAAATTTCAGAAGACCAGTTATTTTATTTAAAACAACGAGGCTTAGGTGAAGAGGCTGCGGTATCGATGATTGTTAACGGTTTTTGTAAAGACGTGTTCCGTGAATTACCAATGGAGTTCGCGGTGGAAGCCCAAAAACTGCTCGAAGTGTCGCTAGAAGGCGCCGTCGGTTAAGCGAGAAAACAAATTTAGACGATACGCCATGGGTGTATCTAAGGCCCCAAAAGCCGAGTAAAGATAAAGAGCGGCCACTGGCCGAGTTAAAATTGAGAACACTATGTTAAAAGTTACAAACCTCCATGCCTCAGTTGATGGCAAAGAAATTCTTAAAGGCATTACCCTTGAAGTGAAGCCGGGTGAAGTGCATGCCATTATGGGCCCTAACGGCTCGGGCAAGAGCACATTATCAAACGTGATTGCAGGTCGCGATGGCTACGAAGTCACGGCCGGTAGCGTTGAATATCTTGGTAAAGATCTGCTCGAACTTGAAGCCGAAGAACGCGCTTGCGAAGGTATTTTCTTAGCCTTCCAATATCCAGTAGAAATACCCGGCGTGAGCAATATGGCAATGCTGAAGGCCGCTATGAATTCAATTCGCAAGTACCACGGCCAAGATGAAATCAAAGCAGGTGACTTCTTGAAATTGATTCGTCAAAAAGCGGACCTGGTCGAGATGAAGCATGAGTTTCTAAAACGTGCTGTTAATGAGGGTTTTTCAGGCGGCGAGAAAAAGCGCAATGAGATCTTACAAATGGCGATGCTTGAACCAAAACTCGCGTTGTTAGACGAAACAGATTCTGGCTTAGATATCGACGCCTTAAAAATTGTTTCTCACGGTGTGAATGCCTTGCGTTCGCCAGAGCGTTCGATGGTGTTGGTGACCCATTACCAACGACTGCTTGACTACATCGTTCCAGACTACGTTCATGTATTAGCCAACGGTCAAATCGTAAAGTCTGGCGACAAGTCTTTAGCATTAGAACTAGAAGCCAAAGGTTATAGTTGGATTGAAGGCATAGACGACAATCAAACCACCGCGGCGCAGGCAAGCTAAATGATTACCGCAAATGAGAATCAAAGCTGGGTGAATGCTCATGCTGGCGTCGCATTGCCCGGCGCCGATGTCGCTTGGTTAAACGAGCAACGCGCTGCGGCACTGGCCCAATTTGAAAAAGTTGGTTTGCCAGGCGTACGCGATGAAGATTGGCGTTACACCAATTTACGCGCACTAAAAAGCAATGACTATGCGTTGAATTCAGCCTCGGTTTTAAACGTTGAATTAGCCGAAACAACAAACCCTCGATTAGTGTTTGTTGATGGTCATCTAGACGTTGCTGCCTCAACCGGGCTTAGCGATAGCGTTACCTCGTTGAAGGACTCATTGGCCATTGTAGAAGGCGCCTTCGGCTCTACACTACCAATAGAGCCTCACGGCTTTACCGCACTGAACACCGCTTACGCGCACGACGGTTACGTTGTTAACTTAACACCCAATCAAGTGCTCGATGGGGTGCTAGAAGTGGTATTCGTATCTCAATCAGCTAACGCGGTAAGCCACACACGCAACATAATCATTGCCCAAGCCAACACCCAATGTACGATTATTGAACGTCACATCGGCGCTCAAGGGTCGGTGTATTTGAACAACATCATCACGGAAATTGTTGCTGGCGATAATGCCCATATTGATCACTATAAAATTCAACAAGAATCAGACGACGCATTTCATATGGGTGGAGTGTTCATTAACCAAGCGAGTAATTCACAGGTTAAGAACCACAATATCGCCTTAAGTGGTTTAGTCACCCGCAATGACATCTACTGCAATTTGTTGGGGCCAGGCGCGCATATGGAGATGAACGGTTTAGTGGTGGGCAAAGGCCGCCAACACATTGATAATCACACTGAAGTGAATCATGCCGTTCCAAACTGCACCAGTGACGAATACTACAAAACCGTATTAGACGATCACTCTCGCAGTGTGTTTCGTGGCCGCATCATTGTCGCGCAAGACGCACAACTGACGAATGCAGATCAACAAAACAACAATTTGCTGTTGTCGAAAAATGCTGAAGCCGATTGTAAGCCACAGTTAGAAATTTATGCCGATGACGTTAAATGCTCACACGGTGCAACCGTTGGCCAGCTCGACCCTACATCGTTGTTTTATTTGAAATCACGCGGTATTAACGCTGAATCAGCCAACGCATTACTGACATTCGCGTTTGCCAACGAGGTAATTGAGCGTATTAAGGTAGACCGTGTTCGCGAAGAATTGACGCAAATATTGGCCGGTGAGTTATTGAGCGGTTTGGAAGAGTTGATTTAAAGGTAAATGTTATGACAGTGCTAGCAATCAACAAAGCGGATAGTAGCAAAAGGGTGTTTGATGTCGAGCGCATTCGCGCCGACTTTCCGGTGCTCAATCAAAAAATCTCTGGGCATCAATTAGCGTACTTAGACAACGGCGCGTCAACACAAAAACCCAGCCAAGTCATTGACGTTATCAAGGATTTCTATGAAAACGATAACTCTAATGTGCACCGAGGTATTCATACCTTAAGTCAACGTGCGACTGATCGTTTTGAAGGCGCCCGCAAAACTGTGCAGCATTTCATTAATGCAGCCAGTGAGACAGAAATTATTTTCACTCGCGGCACCACCGAAGCAATCAACTTGGTGGCGCAGAGCTTGGTGCGTGATTCGTTTAGTGCTGGCGATGAAGTACTCATCTCGGCCATGGAACACCATTCAAACATCGTCCCGTGGCAGATGCTTGAACAGCAGGCAGGAATTAAGCTTAAAGTTATTCCAATTAACAACAAAGGCGAGTTGCTCTATGACGAGTTCGAAAAGCTTCTCAGCGAAAAAACCAAATTACTGGCAATAACCCAGCTTTCGAATGCGCTTGGCACCATTACGCCACTCAAGAAGATGATTGATGCGGCCCATGCCGTTGGCGCAAAAGTGTTGGTCGACGGCGCGCAAGCTATTGCTCATGCCAAAGTCGACGTACAAGCCTTAGATTGTGATTTTTATGCCTTTTCAGGTCACAAAATTTTCTCACCGACAGGCATCGGTGTGCTCTACGGAAAGCGCGCTTTGCTTGATGCTATGCCACCCTATCAGGGTGGTGGAGACATGATCAAAGTGGTTAGCTTCTCTGGCACTGAGTACAACGAGCTACCCTACAAATTTGAAGCTGGCACACCCAATATTGCTGGCGCAATCGGTTTAGCGGCCGGCTTAGATTACGTAAGCGATATTGGCATAGAAGCGATCGCCGAGTATGAACATGAACTCTTAGAGTATGCGACCCAAAAGATGCTTGAAGTTGACGGCTTACGCATTATTGGTACGGCCGCCGAGAAAGCCAGCATTATTTCATTTGAAATTGAGGGCGTTCATGCCTCAGACCTGGGTACTTTGCTCGATTCACAAGGTGTCGCGATTCGCGTAGGCCACCACTGTGCCATGCCGGTGATGGAATTCTTTGGTGTCAGCGCAACCACACGTGCGTCATTGGCTTTTTACAACAATAAGGCCGATATCGACGCCTTGCTTGCTGCGGTTAACAAGGCCGTATCAATGTTAAGATAATTTTTAAGAAGGTAAACGTTATGAACGATACTCTTACTCCCTATATTGTCCCCTCTGAAAAGAGCGCGGAAAAACAAGTTTCTTCAAATCGACCAAGGACTCCAGAGGAGCTTGGCCCAGACATTATTGATGCATTGCGCACCGTCTATGACCCCGAGATTCCGGTCAACATTTACGACTTGGGTTTGATCTACGACTTTAAGGTCGATGACAACTATTTTGTTGATGTGAGCATGACACTGACCGCGCCAGGCTGCCCAGTTGCCGAGACCTTTCCAGGCTTTGTTGAAAACGCGGTTAAGAGTGTCGTCGGTGTCTCAGACGCACGTGTGGAACTGACCTTTGAACCACCTTGGACTATGGCAAACATGTCAGAAGAAGCAAAGCTTGAACTCGGTTTGATCTAAGACCTAAACATTTATTATGGAAAAGCCTCAAATCATTCAAGTATTAGAAGACGCGCAATTAGCTCATAAGGCAGGCGACTTTACTAATGCCCTGACGTTTTACGAATATTTCTTTGACCATGCCTTAGATGACGACCCGTATGCTTTTTACGGCGCACGCTTATCGCATTGCTTAACAGGCTGGGGCGAATTAGCGCAAGAATTCCCTGGCGCAAAGAATCGCTTAGATGCGAAAAAACGAGAAGTGTTAGACCACTACCTTGAAGGTCGCGACCCTGAGCGTTTTCATGACTACCTCACCATTTGTCGAGTGCTCGGCGTCGAAGGCGATGCCTTAGACCAGTTCTTAAGCTTGCACCACAGCGAGCCAAAGTCGGCTGCGAAGCTCAGCAAGTACCTGTGGAACGACCTTATAAACGCCGAACAGTGGGAGGTCTGCAGTTCACTGATGGAACAAGCACCACAAAAAATGGATGAACTGTTTGCGGTGTTCGACGAAGCCGCTAAACTTAAAGAGATCGACCCATCATTTGACAACATTCGCTTCGACCAACATATCGTTGACACTCTCTTAGACGACGTGCAAAAAGTAGTCGTGGTATTACGCTACGCTGATCGAAGTGATGATATTGATGCGCTACAACGCCAGTTTCATCAAGGAGTGACAAGCCGAGACCACTCGTTATTAACAAAACAAGTTCACGCAAAAAGCTCATTTCTTTTCGCTGGGCACTAAATCACAAAGGTCGCTATGACAACCGCCAATGAAGTAACCCAAGAAGGACTCTATTATCGTCATTGGCCTGCGTTAGCTAACACTAAAGCGGTCGTCTTACTGGTTCATGGTTTAGGCGAACACTGCCAACGTTATGATCATCTCGCCGCCCACTTAACTAAAGCGGATTACGCGCTTAGTTCAATGGACCTGCCTGGCCACGGACAGTCTGATGGCGCTCGTGGTCACATTGAGACCTTTGATGTTTTTGAAAACGCGGTACTTGGCCTCTATCAAAAAACCGTAAAAGAGAACCCAGGTAAGCCCATTTTTTTACTCGGTCACAGCATGGGCGGCTTGATCGCAACAAAGTTATTATTAAATCACCAAGACAAGTTCAAGGGCGCCATGCTATCAGGCGCAGCCATTCAAAGCCCACAAGAACCTCCGGCATGGCAAGTTGGCTTAATCAAACTGATTGCTAAGCTGTTGCCCAAAACGCCAATGCTCGCACTCGACGGTTCAGGCGTAAGCCGTGACCCAAAAGTGGTTGAGAACTACATGGCCGACCCACTGGTCAGCAAGGCAAAGTTATCGGCTCAGTTCTTAGTTAGCATGACCAACGCCATGCAAGACTGTAAAGATCACGCGTCGAAGATTAGTTTGCCTTTAATGATCATGCATGGCTCTGCCGACGTTATGACCGCACCTGAAGGCTCGCAGCTATTGCATGACTCAATCACGTCGAACGATAAGCAAATCACTCTTTACGATGGCCTGTTTCATGAGATTTTTAACGAGCCTGAAGGTGAGAGTATTTTTGCTGAAATGGTTGCCTGGATGGATGGCCGTGCTGCATAGGCGATAACTTTATTGCATCATCAAAAGCCAGTTCCTTTTGATGATTCGGGGTAACTGCGCAGGCTTACCGCCGTTAAGAAAATATCGCAAATAAGCCGCCAGCAAGGTCGCGAACAATAAAGTAAGTCACGCCACTCTATTGTATCAATCATTTTTCAAAATCAGTCATATATAGCTCTCTTTGAGTCTGATTACCCACAAAACGAACATTTAGTAATAGCCTAGTATCAAACTGTTACTCAAATAGTTAAACAAAGAAGCGCCTATTCAATAAGTGAGCATGGCGGCTTACAGTCGACTTAGCGCTTGAAATAACTGGCCATTAAAAAGCCCATTAAAGCACCGCCTAAATGAGCAAAGTGAGCAACATTTTGACCAAAAATAGAAAAACCTGTGACCCCAGCGGTTAGATCTATCAACAACAAAACGGGTACAAAATATTTGGCCGCGATCGGTACTGGAAGAAAAATCAGCATGATTTTAAAGTTAGGAAACATCATTGCGAAGGCAACTAACAAACCATAAATCGCGCCCGATGCGCCTACCGTATAACCATAAACCGGCCCCAATATAAATTGGTCAACCAGTTGAGAAATAACCGCAGCGCCCAAGCCGCAGACTAAATAGAAAACCACAAAGCGTTGCACACCCCACACTTTTTCAAGAATGCGGCCGAAAGACCAGAGCGCCAGCATATTGAATGCCAAATGAGTGACCCCACCATGGAGAAACATATGCGTAAGCAGCTGCCAAGGCTGAAACCTCGGATCTTGCCAGCCAAACATTTCAAACCCAGTGATCGCACCCGCGAACAGCCCTTCTTGCATAGCAAAATATAGTATCACCGTAATAAACACTAAGCGGTTGGTCATACTACTGAATAGCTCTTGAATAGATGGCATAAATAGTTTCACTAATAAATTAAAAATCCCACTTCTTCGGTGGGGCTTTGTTGCGACTATACGTCGCCGACGGAAGCCGATCTGACGCTCGAAAGTGGCTACTAGCCTTAGATCATATCAAACTGAACTTTTGAGTTTCATTACATCTAGAGACCTCAGCATAACTTTATCTTGGGCTAGAGTTATGCTGAGGTCTCATCTATCAACTCACTACTTATAGAAAGAGATCATCTAATTCCACTCGCTGATTACTCGCTAGGCTATGAAACGGTCAATAATATATAAACGAGTCAGACCAACAAGCGATTTCTTAAGCGCTCGATATGGCTTGAGTCAAAACCTAGCACATCCAATGCATATTGATTAAATCCACCATATTGCTCTGAAATATAGGTCATCAATGTTTTGATATAACTCACGTCAGCATCAAACACAGGTTGCACTAACGCTCTAGGGTAGCTGGCTAACTTATGTTGGAAGTCTGAGTTTCCTTGTGGGCCGGTAGCACCGCCAGCGTGAAATGATTTTAGCAAATTCTCTGTTGCCTCTTGCGTAATCAAATAGTCTTCAATAATTACTTGATCGCTTACGCCCAATAAAGACAAAATTAGAGCAGCCGCAACACCGGTACGGTCTTTTCCGGCCGCACAGTGGAATACCAATGGAGTTTGCTCATCGATCAGGCGCATTAGCATCGTCTTATAGATAGCTTGGTGCGAATACAGTTTTTTAGGATAGTTTATTCGCATCGCCTCTCGCACTTGCGCGGGGTCGTTACTGTCTAGGCTTTGCTGCCAGCTACGCTTAATCGCCTGGCTTTTCTCGGCAGTATCTCCGTCGAACTCATTGTGCCAAGTTAAGATATCCGCATCTGGCACCGCATCTAGAAGGGTTGGATAGCGTTTGGTCTCATCACTGAAGCGTAAATCAATAACTGTTTTAATCCCCAATGCGGCCATGTCCTTAACGCCCTGATCAGTCATTCGATCAAGTTGAGCCGAGCGGTACACCTTGCCCCACCTCACTGTTCGAGTATCTTGTGTTTGATAGCCTCCAAGGTCACGAAAATTAATGACGCCCGGTATATCTAAAATTCGTTGGTTTTTTATACTCATTTGTATTTTTATACCTAGATATTTACCCTAGTACTGACGATAAATAGACAGTTTAATGGCACAATGTTACACGCAATTGGTCATAGACTGATGAGCATAATGTTGATGACAGCCTTTGCCCTCGAAGTCGGTCTCTAAACAGTAGAATAGTACCCTTTATAGAACCAAAATGACTCTTAATTTAAAGAACATGCTCCGCATCACTATCGCTTTCATGCTGTTGGTGTCTTTAACGGCCAACGCGCAGTTTTGGGGCGCAAAGAAGACCGAACTGCTCGCCGAAACCGAAGCATTTGGGTTAACCACCTTTATCGATGGCGACCATCTGCGTATTCAGTGGACTGTTGCTGACGAGTACTACATGTACCGTGATCAGTTTCGGCTTGTGTCAAAAACACCCGGTGCCGAGTTTGGCGATATAGTATTCCCAGAGGGCGTTGTTGAACAAGACCCTGAGTTTGGTGAAGTCGTGGTTTATTTCTTTAACGCAGACCTAAGCGCGCCCATACTCAAACTGCCTAGCTCTGGCAATGAACTAGAACTCGAAATAATCGGCCAAGGCTGCAACAAACCGATTGGCGTATGTTATCCACCACAAATTAGAAACGTAAAGGTAAGCTTTACGCCGGCGACTCTCGTTGGCGAGCAATCAACGGCACTTATCTCGGCACCGGTCACAGATGCTCGTTCTAACGAAGTCGGATTTTCAGCCTCCACCGAGGCCGATCAAAACAAAAGTTTTTGGGCATACGTAATTGGCGCGTTTGTGGTTGGAATACTATTAAGCTTCACCCCTTGTGTATTGCCGATGGTCCCGATTTTGATGGCGATTATTGCTGGGCAAAACAAACCAAGCCGTATGACATCCGGGTTATTGGCGCTGTGCTATTCCGCGGGGCATATTTTTGTTTACGCAATCGCCGGTTGGATAATCGCTCTAGGTGGCGGTCAAATTCAAGCCTACTTTCAAAACCCTTTTATGATCGGCGGCTTGTGTATTATTTTAGTGATACTGGCGATATCGCTGTTCGGCGCATTTAAAATTCAACTTCCTGCGTCGATACAAACTAAGTTCAGTTCTGCTCAATATAATAGTCGTTCTCTATTTATCACTTCGTTCGTACTCGGCGCGATCTCTAGCCTAATCATCGGGGCCTGTGTGTCACCGTTATTAATCAGTGTCATCGGCGGTATCGCGGCTTCTGGCGACCCGGTCTTAGGGTCGAGTGTGATGGGCAGTTTAGCGCTCGGCATGGACACCTTACTTATCGCACTCGGTTTCGGCGCTGGCTGGTTGCTTCCTAAAGCCGGAGCATGGATGAATCATGTGCAAGTCGTTCTAGGCTTTTTGGTTTTATCGGCCGCCATCTTTATCGCCAGCTTTATCGACCTAGTACCCGTGCTGTATTTTTGGGCAGGCTTGTTTATCTGGTTTAGCTATTACCTATTATCAATATCCAAATCAGTCGGCTCTGCCGTGGTCAAATCACTATTAAAGGCGTTAAGCACCATATTCATTATTTGGGGCATTCTTTCTTTAATCGGCGCGTTTAACGGGGGCAAAGATTTCACGCAGCCACTCGCCTCGGTCAGTTTCGGTGGTAATGGTGATTCTACGGTGAGTAAAAAGATGGCGTTTAACACCATCACCACGGTTGCCGAAGCCAAACAGCTGCTCAAGAATGCGAAAGCAGCCAAACAGCCTGTGTTAGTTGATTTTTATGCCGACTGGTGTATCGATTGCAAGCGCATGGACCGCACAACATTTGCCCAGGCCGATGTCCACAACGCGCTAAGCGGCTGGGCACTGATTAAAGCCGACGTCACCAAGACCAACGATAACAGCGAAGCCTTAAAACAATTTTTCGACGTTTTTGGCCCTCCGGCCACTTTGTTTATAAAAGCCGACGGCAGCGAACATCAAAACCTAAGGCAATATGGCTATATGCAAGAAAGTGATTTTCTAGCCATCTTAAACAAAGCAAGCTGATCAAATACAGCCAGAGATTGACATGACAAACCAGAACAAAGTTCTTCTACTATTTATCGGGATTGTGGCATTTACCGTTGGCATCGCATTAAATACGTCTCGCACCGCGCCGGTGTCAGAAGCATCAGTTCTACTCAATGCGAAATTAGAAACCAGTGACGCGGCCACAGGCACAAGTGGCATAGACTCGGTACAAAATAATCTAAGCGACCTAACTCTGATCAATTTTTGGGCAACATGGTGCAGCCCTTGCCGTGAAGAAATGCCATTATTTGAAGCGATGTACCGTTTGCATCAAAAAGAGGGTTTCACGGTTATTGGCGTGGCGATTGATAACCCAAGCCGATCACAACCATTTTTAGATTCGATGGATATTAGCTATCCAATTTTGTATGCCGAAAAAACCGGCATGCAGTTGCTAGAAAAAACCGGCAACGCTCAAGGTCTATTGCCTTACTCATTATTATTGGATAAAAACGGCAATGTCGTCGATCAGGTACTAGGCAAAATTGATGAAGCCCAAATTAGAGCTTGGCTTGAAGCGTATTTAGTTGATTAGATCTTAATGACACAGGTCTAACATTTTGCCCACTCACGATCAGTAATATCGTTAGCTCATCAAACTGGAAATGAAAACAGCCGGTCAGTGTATACTCAGTACCAATAAAAACACGAGCAATACACTGAGTAATCACAATGAGCTGGATTCAAGCTACCTTCGTTATAGATGCTGTAGACGTCGAAAAACTGTCAAGTATGTTAGAAGGCTTTTTAGCTCAGGCGATCACTTCTGAAAATGCAGGCGACGATGAGTTCTACGAAGTCGCTTTTCCCGGCACACCCGATTGGCAAAAAGTAAAACTAACAGCGCTCTTTAACGACACGGTTGAGCTTGAGCCAATTGTCCAATTTGTACAAACCCAATTTAGCAGCACCACCCATACTGAAATTCCGGTGAGCATCGCGAAACTCATTGACCAAGACTGGGAGCGCGTTTGGTTAGCGTCATTTAAACCGATTCAGGTTGGCACCAACCTTTGGGTCTGCCCGAGCTGGTGCGAACCAATCGAACCGGCCGCTCGCAATATCATTCTCGACCCGGGCTTAGCTTTTGGAACAGGCACCCACGCGACAACCAACATGTGTTTAGAATGGTTGGCAGACCAAGACCTTAAGCAGCAACGGGTTCTCGATTATGGCAGTGGCTCAGGCATTTTGGCAATCGCTGCGATTATGAGTAATGCCGAGTTTGCTGAGGCGGTCGACATTGACCCTTTAGCGGTGGACGCCTGCATTGAAAACGCCAAACGCAATCAGGTGAGCAAACAAATGCACGCCTGCTTACCGTCACAATTACCTGCAACGCCTGCCTCGACATACCAGCTGGTGATTGCCAATATCTTAGCCGAAGTAATTATTGAACTGCGTGACACCTTACTGCTACATTTAGCGCCTAACGGTGAGTTGTTGTTAACCGGCATCTTGAGTAGTCAGGCTGAGAAGGTAAAGGCGGCATTTGGAGATGAGTTCACATTCAAACAACAAAACAAAGATCAGTGGTGTCTAATAACCGCTCGTCGAAAGCAATAATACTACGACCAAACTGAGACAATGGCCTTACATAACACGCAATGCCCCCACTGCTTCACTACCTATGTTATTAGTGACGAGCAACTGCGTGTTTCTGAAGGTATGGTACGTTGCGGAACCTGCCGTGGACGCTTTCAAGCTCGCTTACTAAAAAACGAAACACAAACACCTCGCTTTGACCCTCGAGAAGCCTTTATTGAGCCTATTTCTGAAGAGCTCGAAGCGCAAAAACAAGCCGCTTCGGAATTAATGGCCGATACCGCCCCGCAAGAATTTTCCTTTGCCGACCCTCATACAGAGACAGAGAAGAGTGTTACGCTAAGCGAACAAACAATCAGCGCCGGCGCTGACTCAAGTTTAGGCATTGATGAGCTGCCTCAGTTACCTGAGATCGATTCCAATACGCTGTCAGCAGAAGAAATGTTGGCGAACATTCGCGCTAAACAGCAAGCTGACCCAGAAAGCCACCTTGATAAAGACACTGAAGAGAGTGATCAGCTAACGCTGCCAACCGCCGATAACACTCAGAATACCGACGAAGAAGCATTAATTGATCAGGTCAACTCTCTGGTAGATGACAAATTAATTAATTCGTCGAACACAACCGCGGCGGCTGACCTTAACGTCGTCGCAGACGATAGCGAATCTGAGCAACCATTCCAGCTTGATCGAAAACCAACAGTCAAATCGCGCGCATGGCTCATAGCACCACTACTATTGGTGATTCTTGCCGCGTTAAGTGCCGCATTAATTTACCAGCTTTGGATGAAGCAAATCGTGGTCTTTAAAGATCACTCATTTGCTCAGAAAAAAATTCTCCAACTCAGCATACCGGTTGTTGAAAAGTTAGCCGAGTATGACGTAGTGTTGCCCATGCGTCGTAACTTGAGCCAGTTAGAAATCGCATCGGCTCGCACAGAAGCACACCCAACTCGGCCATCTACCACCTTGTTACGCATCAGCATTATTAACCACGCAGAATTCGAACAACCCCTACCGTGGCTCGAGATGACATTAACCGATGCCGATGGCCGGCTTGTATCAAGACGCAGCCTAACGCCACTGGATTATGTGTATCAAAACGCCACTAATAATTTGATTGGCGCTCGCGAATTGAAAAAGGTCACGATTGAACTTTTATCATTTCCAAAACAAGCCACTGGCTACGAATTAAAAATACTAAATAAGTAATTAGGGCTCGACCAAAATTGCTTAAAAAAGTGGCTATATTTTAGATTTCGATCTTTACCAAATGAGACCCCTTGGCGTATTATCTGTCGTCCTCATTTTAGCCATTCACAGGAATCGTGCATTTCTACCACTATGCAGATTGGACCTTACAAATTAGTCAATAGAGTAATCGCCGCCCCTATGGCTGGGGTTACCGACAAGCCGTATCGGCAAGTCTGCCGTGCACATGGTGCCGGGCTAGTTGTCTCTGAAATGGTCACCAGTCGTGTTGATCTGCAACATACAACCAAAAGTAAATACCGCCTAGATCTTGCTGGCGAGCCCGAACCCGTGGTTGTGCAAATTGTCGGCACAGAGCCTGACATGCTCGCCGAAGCCGCACGATTTAATGTGGCTAATGGCGCCCAAATTATCGATATCAATATGGGGTGCCCAGCTAAAAAAGTATGCAAGAAAGCAGCGGGATCAGCCTTATTGGCAAACGAGGCATTAGTCGCCGAGATCCTGAAAACGGTGGTCGCATCGGTTGACGTGCCGGTCACGGTGAAAATACGAACCGGTACTACACCGGATACCCGCAATGCCCCAACCATCGCTCGCATTGCCGAGGACGCCGGCGTTAGCGCAATTACGATTCATGGCCGCACACGCGAATGCAAGTTTGTCGGTGACGTTGAATACCACACCATCGAAGAGGTTAAGCGCAGCGTTCATGTGCCCATTATCGCCAATGGGGATATTGATTCGCCTGAAATGGCCTTACAAGTATTGAATGCAACCAACGCCGACGCGGTAATGATTGGCCGAGCCGCTCAAGGCCAACCATGGTTATTTCAGCAGATCGCTGACTTTCTCGAGACCGGTTGTTATAGCGCAATTCCTAGCGCCGCCAGTCGTGCTCAAACGATCATTGAGCATCATAAAAAAATTCATGAGTTTTATGGAGAAGGCCTCGGCCTTCGGTTGGCCAGAAAACACATCAAGTGGTACCTAGCAAACTGGGATAGCGATATCACAGCAGAACTAAAAACCCACATCAGTACCACGGAAGACGCAGTAGAACAACGGCGATTAGTCGAGGATTTTTTTCATTCGACCTCAATGCTATTAGCCGCTTAGAAGCACCTCAATAGATCAGTAAAAGAAGTTAAAAACATAACTATAAAAAAACTCAATAGACATGACAAAATCAGACCCACTCTCAGTATGCGTAACCCACGCTATGGAGCAATACTTTGAAGATTTAAATGGCGAAGCACCCGCCAATTTACATAACTTTTTCATCAACGAAGTCGAAAAACCGTTTCTCGAAGTTGTCATGAATCAGGTCAAAGGTAACCAAACGCGAGCCGCTGATATTCTTGGCATCAATCGCAATACTCTGCGCAAGAAACTTAAAACTTATAATTTGGGCTAAACGCTCTCATCAATCGGGCTGAAGGCTCTTATTAACCGGGCTGAAGGCTCTCATAATCGGGCTGAAGGCTCTAAAGGTATAAACATGACTGATCAAACCTCGGCTAACCGGAGAGTTAATCCTGTTCGTGCGCTGTTAAGCGTTTCCGATAAAACGGGTATCGTTGCATTCGCACAAGGCCTGCACGCTGCCGGCGTAGAACTTTTGTCTACCGGTGGCACCGCAAAATTGCTCGCTAAAGAAGGCATTCCAGTCACTGAAGTATCGTCTTACACGGGCTTCCCTGAAATGATGGACGGCCGAGTTAAAACCTTGCATCCAAAAGTGCACGGCGGTATTTTAGGCCGCCGCGGTACCGACGATGAAGTCATGGCTGAACACGGCATCGACCAAATCGATATGGTTATTGTCAATCTTTACCCGTTTCAACAAGCGGTATCCGACCCTTCGTGTGACTTGCCAACCGCGATTGAAAACATCGACATCGGTGGCCCAACAATGGTTCGCTCAGCCGCTAAGAATCATAAAGACGTCGCGATTGTGGTCGACGCGAGCGACTACATCGGCCTGCTAGCTGAAATCAACAACGGCGGCTTGTCGTACCAAACGCGGTTCAAACTAGCGACTAAAGCGTTTGAACACACGGCCCAATACGATGGCGCAATTGCCAATCATCTTGGTCGTATTCAAGAAGATGGCAGCAAAGCTGACTTTGCACAAACCTTCAATGTGCAATTCAAACATCAACAAACTATGCGTTATGGCGAGAACCCACATCAGAAAGCAGCCTTCTACGTTGAAGACAATGCGCCTGTTGGAATCGCATCAGCGGTTCAAGTACAGGGCAAAGAATTATCTTATAACAATATTGCCGACACCGACGCGGCGTTAGAGTGTGTTAAACAATTCGACGGCGCACCGGCCTGTGTCATCGTTAAGCATGCTAACCCCTGCGGCGTTGCGGTAGCCGATTCTTTGCTTGAAGCCTATCAAAAAGCATTTGCCACTGACCCTGAATCAGCCTTCGGCGGTATCATTGCGTTTAACCAAGAGCTCGATGCAAAAACAGCCAGCCTGATTGTCGATAAGCAGTTCGTAGAAGTAATTATAGCACCATCGGTTTCAGCCGAAGCGAAAGCGGCGGTTAGCTCTAAGAAAAATGTTCGTCTATTAGAGTGTGGTTCGTGGGATAACACCGCTCATAACTCACACGAATATAAGCGTGTTAACGGCGGCCTACTATTACAAGAAAATGATTTAGCACTGACTGAAAAACTAGAAGTCGTCACTAAGGTTCAGCCAACAGAACAACAAATGGCCGACTTATTATTTGCTTGGAAGGTTGCGAAATTCGTTAAATCAAACGCCATCATTTATGCCAACAACAACATGACGATCGGCGTCGGCGCTGGTCAAATGAGCCGTATTAATTCGGCACGCATCGCAGGCATCAAGGCCGAGCATGCGGAGCTTGAAGTAAAAGGTTCGGTAATGGCATCAGATGCTTTTTTCCCATTCCGCGATGGCATTGACAACGCGGCCGCCGCCGGTATCAGTGCGGTTATTCAACCCGGCGGGTCAATGCGCGATGATGAAGTTATCGCCGCCGCTGACGAGGCTGGCATGGCAATGGTATTCACCGGAATGCGCCACTTCAGGCATTAAGTCAGTAAGGCTTAGGTTTTAGAGCTTGCCCTTTACCCAAGTATTAGTACTTGGGTAAAGACTGCCTGAACTCGAAAGGGCCGAACTCATCTCCTAGGAAATGAAAAGCTTAATGGCAACCAAACCGAGAAATATTGATGCCGTTTTATCAAAGCCCGACTTAGCCCTAACGTAAATATTACGAGTTGCCGTTGTCGATAAGCTAATTGCAACAACCGCATACCATGAAAAATCAATTACGAATGCGATTAGCGCGACGAATAAAGTAGTGTTTATTGGCGGTTCGGCAGGAACAAAGGCTGCGAAAATTCCAGCAATCACTAAGGCCGTTTTAGGGTTGCTGGTCTGCGTTACTAAGCCGGTTAAGAATGCTTTAGCCAAGCTGCCCTTTAGTTTGCTCGGCGGCGTGTCACGATCGGTAGCTATTTCGAGCCCTTCACTAGCTCCGCGCCATATTCTGTAAGCTAAATAGAGTAAATAGACCCCACCTAATAGTTTGAATACCAAATAAGCACTCGGCACGCTCTTCAATAGAGTGGTCACTCCAAAACTCGCTAACACAGCAAAGATAGAGACGCCTAAGCCGGTTCCAAGTGCGGTAGCAACTCCGTGCGCCCGGGATTTTGATAGCGAATTTTGCGCAACAATAAAAAAACTCGGGCCCGGGCTCATGGCACCAAAAAATAGTATGCCCGCAATGGCAATTAGAAATGAGTATTCGGTCATATGTCTGATTTTCTCGTAAGGCACACATAATAGAGTTGTGCCGCTTTCACTATACCTTCGATTTGTCGAACCCTAAAGGATGATCATGAAAACGACATAACCAACATCACTTCGAATGCGAGACTGAAAGGTTCAATCAGAGAGAATATACACCAACGCTAATCGTCAAACACAGTATGGGGTCGGTGAAACCTGGTTCCATTATGTTATATGCCGAGATCGCGTAAGCCTGAAGGCCTTACCTGAAATCATCACCTGACTAATAAAACGCTGATATACATTCTCCACAGTCAGTGAATTAACCGTACTTTCACCAGAATCAACCGCAAAGCGCTAGACACGCCACTCTGCCATGCTAAACTCGCGCTGCTTCTGGCGATTAAGATCAATCTGCCCAGAGACACCCAGGGGGCGGCTGAACCTTATTAGCCTGAGAGTTGTTTAGTTTATAGCATGCTATAAACAGTGACATAAACCCCATGAACCTGATCCGGTTAACACCGGCGTAGGGATGGGCATATCACACCATTCTCGCCTTACCGGGTCTTTTTATATCAACTCTTGAACGTAAGAGTTAACAAAGAGACCAACATGAATTCCCTAAATAAAAAGAACCCTATTGCGTTGAGCCTACTTGGTGCGAGCTTAGCGGTGTCGATGGCGGCTCCTATATCCGCTTTGGCTCAAGAAAAGCCAATGCTAGAAGAAGTTGTCGTAACGGCTGAACTACTTGAAAGTAATGCACTGCGCTTACCCAACAGTGTCAGCGTAATCAATAACGCACAAATAGAACAACGCAATGCTCAGCACTTAGAAGATCTTCTTGGCTTAGCGCCAAATGTCAATTTCACCACCGGCGCGTCGCGTGGCCGTTTTATCCAAATTCGCGGTATTGGTGAACGTAGCGAATTCCAAGCGCCAATTGTTAACTCAGTGGGCCTGTTGGTAGATGGCATCGATTTCACCGGCATTGCTACGGCGGCAGCAGCGTTAGATGTTCAACAAGTCGAAGTGTTACGTGGGCCACAGGGCACGCTTTACGGTGCTAATGCCTTAGCTGGTTTGATCAATATTGTATCAAACCGACCTACGGATGAGTTTTATGGGCGTATTACCGCTGGGTTTGAAGAATTTGGTGGTCGCGAAGTTAGCGGCGTAGTTAGTGGCCCAACCTCAGAAACATCAGGCTATCGCTTAGCGGTAAAGCACTATGAAAGTGATGGCTTTACTGAAGCGGTTTTTCTCGGCCGTGACGATACCAATAACATCGATGAAACCACAGCACGTGCTAACTATACGACTCAGATCAATGATGCCTTAGCCTTAGACTTCACTCTATTTGTTGCTGATATCGACAATGGTTTCGACGCGTTCAGTTTATCCAACACTCGCGAAACTGATACTGATGAACCAGGCGTTGACCGCCAAGAAACCACTGCTGCAACGATAAAAGCAAGTTATGCGGTATCAGACAGTTTGAGCTTTGAGTCATCACTTAGCTTAGCCTCTTCCGATTTGGAATATTCGTTTGACGAAGATTGGAGCAATATTTTCATTTGCGAGAACACCTCGTGCGACAGCGACCTACTTGGTTTTGATTTATTTTTTTCGTCGTTCGATCAATACACACGTGACAACGACAATGCCACGCTAGATCTACGCTTAGTATCAAACGACTCAGATTCAGTGAACTGGGTAGCCGGCTTATACTATCGTGATCAAACAATCGACCTCGAGCGAATTTATACCTTTGCCAGCGACTTCGATAGTGAACTAGATACCACCAATGCAGCGGTTTATGGTCAAGCTGAATTCGCCCTCAACGACCGGTGGTCGTTAACCACAGGCCTGCGCTTAGAGCGACGTGAAGTTGACTATAGCGACAATAGCGGTGCTACTGCGGCACCGCAAGAGAGCCTCTGGGGAGGCCGAGTCGCACTAGAATATCAAGCTGACAGTGGCGCGTTCTACTATGGCTTAGTTTCTCGTGGCTATAAACCTGGCGGCTTTAACTTAGAAGGCGATTTAACCTTAGAAGAGCGCGAATTTGAAACCGAAACAATGGTCAACTATGAGCTCGGCGTCAAACAAACGTTCTTAGACGGCTCTTTGCGTTTACAGGCATCGGTGTTCTATCAAGATCGCAGCGACATACAGGTTAACCAATCGATTGTTCGCTCTTTTAGTGATGGTGCCATTGGCGGCGTTTGCCCATGCAGTTTTACCGATTTCACAGAAAACGCGGCCAGCGGCACAAACACAGGCATAGAAGTTGAAGTAGATTGGCTTGCCAGTGATCGTGCTACTGTATTCGCTAAGCTAGGATTACTCGACACCGAGTTTGACGAATTCCTGAGCTTTGATCATATTTTAGCCGACCGAGACGCGGGTGTGCCCTTTGACCTTAACGGTCGAGAACAAGCCCAAGCGCCGAGCTATACCGCCGTCATTGGTGGTAATTATGCCTTAACACGCGCAATTTCTATCAGCGGATCAATCGAGGCAAAAGACGATTTCTTATTCTCAGATAGTCATGAAGGCCGCTCAGATTCCTATCAACTAGTAAACTTGGAACTCGCCTACCAAGCTGATAATTGGCGCGTCGCCGTCTACGGCAAAAACCTGACCGATGAATTAGTCAAGACTCGCGGTTTTGGAACGTTTGGTAATGACCCTCGTGAAAACTATGCGCTAGACGAGTATAACCAGTTCGGTGCACCTCGCGTTGTTGGTGTTCGCGCTAGTATGGAGTTCTAGGGTTAACGACCTTTCGTTTTAACCGACTGAGGTTCTCGAACCGATCGAGAGTCTCAGTAAATCAATAGAGAATCAACATGCACCTATCAGTGGAAATAAGTATGTACCCCTTACAAGACGGCTACAAACTCAAAATTAAAGAGTTCTTGGACTCGATCAACAGCAATGCCAATGACGTCGAAATTCGTACCTCCAATATGAGCACACGAGTATTCGGTGAATTTGATGCCGTCAATGCATTGCTCAACGCGTCAATGAAGGAGTCGATGCG
>JALZVW010000172.1 GCA_023301745.1 Arenicella sp.
AACTAGGCTCCGGCGACCATTGAATTGTAGGCGGCTTCTAAGACTTCGACCCCAGATCCGGGTAAATGCGCATTTTCACTGATGTGCCGACGAAACAAGCGTGAGCTAGGCTCACCATGATAGAGGCCAACTATATGGCGCGACATATGATTTAGTCGCACACCATTATCAGTGTGCTGTTTTACATAGGCCATGTACTCTTTCAATACGGCGTCACGCGACTTAGTCGTGGTGCTATCGCCATATAGCTCGGTGTCTACACGCGACATGATGTAAGGGTTGGAATACGCTTGTCGACCCATCATCACACCGTCAAGCTGCTCTAGGTGTTGAAGCGATTCTTCTATGGTGTTGATGCCGCCATTAAGAACAATTTCCAACTCGGGGAAATCTCGTTTTAGCTGATACACCAAGTCATAATCAAGCGGTGGTACATCACGATTTTTCTTCGGGCTCAAACCCTTTAACCAGGCTTTGCGCGCGTGCACTAAAAAGGTTTTACAACCGGCATTAGCGCTGGCATCAACCAAGGCCCAAAGCGCCTCACGAGGCTCTTGATCATCAACACCAATACGACATTTAACCGTGACCGGAATATCCACAGCAGCCTGCATTTGCTTTACATTTTGCGCAACCAACTCAGGGGTTTGCATCAGGCACGCACCGAAGCTGCCTGATTGAACACGGTCACTCGGGCAACCCACATTAATATTAACTTCGTCGTAGCCCCATTTTTGAACCAGCTCGGCGCTCTTGGTCATGGCATCGGGTTCACTGCCGCCGAGCTGTAAGGCAACGGGGTGTTCTGACTGGTCAAAATCTAAGAACCGTGGCGCGTCACCAAACAGCAGTGCGCCGGTGGTGATCATCTCGGTATACAAAACAGTATGCTTGGAAATTAAACGGGCAAGATAACGCTCATGCCGATCGGTACAATCAAGCATGGGGGCAACGCAGAAACGTCTGGAAATTTTGGTCGGCCTATTCACCGCCGAGATTCTACGCTGATAACCGCCATTATTGAAGAGCAACATCCGCTAAACGCCGAAGCATGCACCTCAAAGAGCATCAATAGCGATGTTCATGTTGACCGGCTTATCAACCGGCCGATAAATAAGCGATAAAACAGCTAGCCGGTCAAGCAAAAAAAATGCCGCCCATAAGGCGGCATTTAATCGATAAAGCTCATTATCGAAAAAGCAAAGAGCGAACTATAAAGCCGCCTTTATTGCATCTACGCTGTCTTTAGCATCACCAAATAGCATGCGTGTGTTCTCTTTAAAGAACAGTGGATTTTCGACACCGGCGTAGCCGGTCGCCATTGAACGCTTGGAGACAATCACCGTTTTAGCATTCCAAACTTCCAATACTGGCATGCCAGCGATTGGGCTATTTGGGTTTTCCAACGCAGCAGGGTTAACAATGTCATTAGCACCAATTACCACGACCACATCTACCTCACCAAGATCATCATTGACCTCATCCATTTCCAGCACGATGTCATACGGCACATTCGCTTCAGCAAGCAATACATTCATATGGCCCGGCATACGCCCGGCTACTGGATGAATAGCAAACTGAACATCAATGCCTTTTTCACGTAGCTGCTTGGCCAAGTCAGATACCGAGTGCTGAGCATTGGCGACGGCCATACCGTAGCCCGGCACGATAACCACTTTGCCTGCATCGCCCATGAGCTGTGCCACTTCGTCAGCTTGAATTGGCACCGCTTCGCCTTGCTCGCCTTCGTCGTCGTCACTACTGGAGACTGTACCAAAACCGCCCATAATCACGCTGACAAAGTTTCGGTTCATCGCCCGACACATGATGTAACTTAAGATCGCTCCAGAGCTACCCACCAATGCACCAACCACGATCAGCAAATCGTTACTCAACATGAATCCAGTGGCCGCCGCCGCCCAACCCGAATATGAGTTAAGCATTGAAATAACCACTGGCATATCAGCACCGCCAATCGCCATCACCATGTGCACCCCAAAGGCAAATGCAATTAGAGTCATTAGAATAAGCGGCAAGGTACCTTCACCGTGATCAGCGCCTAAGAACCAAGAGCCGATGATCACCCATAGAACCACCATGCCGATATTCAACTGATGGCGCATTGGCAACATCAATGGCTTGCTGCCGATCTTACCGTTCAACTTACCAAACGCGACAACTGAGCCAGTAAACGTGACCGCACCGATTAATACGCCAATATACACTTCGACATTGTGAATCGTTTCAGCGACACCATACAGGCCGGCCGCCGGGTCAAAATAGCTTGCGAAACCAACCAACACAGCCGCCATACCAACAAAGCTGTGCAAGATTGCGATCAATTCCGGCATTTGCGTCATTTCAACTTTGGCCGCTAAGCGTGCACCAATGGTACCGCCGATTAGGCCCGCTAAAATCAGCCAACCGTAGCTATCGACATTCTCGTTCATGATGGTTGCGAAAATCGCAATCGCCATACCGATAATGCCGTACCAGTTGCCTCGTTTTGACGTCTCTTGATTGCTTAAACCTGAAAGGCTCAAGATAAAGAGGATTGCAGCGGCGATATACGCCGCAGAAATAGTTCCCATAGACATAATTTCTCTCCTCTATTTGCTGAACATTTTCAGCATGCGCTGAGTGACTAAAAAACCGCCGGCGATATTGATCGACGCGATCAGTATTGCAATAAAAGCGAGAAACTGTACCAGACCTGAGGACGACGATATTTGTAATACCGCGCCAACAACAATGATGCCAGAGATGGCGTTGGTCACACTCATAAGCGGTGTGTGCAGTGACGCCGTGACACTCCAAATAACTTGATAGCCAATAAAACAGGCCAAAACAAATACTGTGAAGTGGCTCATAAAGTCAGCCGGAGCAACCGAACCAACACCCAACAGCGCAAGTAAGGCAACGCCCATAGCGCCGAAGGTCATCTTGGCTTTAGTTGCATTGCTCATCTCAGGGACGGGCTCTGGCATTTTTTGCTCTTCTTTAGGCTTCGCCGCCGGCGCCGCCGATAACTTCGGAGCAGGCGCTGGCCATGTCACCGCGCCATCGTGTGCCGCTGTGGCACCACGAATCACTTCGTCTTCCATATTGATATTGATCACGCCGTCTTTCTCTGGCGTTAAGTCCGACAACATATGGCGCAGGTTAGTTGAGTACAATTGCGATGACTGAGTTGCCAAACGGCTTGGCAGGTCAGTGTAACCAATGATCTTAACGCCCTTATAAGTGACAATCTTGTCGGCTTTAGACAACTTACAGTTGCCGCCTTGCTCGGCCGCCAAGTCAACAATCACGCTGCCGGACTTCATGCTTTCGACCATGTCCTTGGTAATTAATTCGGGCGCTGGGCGACCTGGAATCAAGGCCGTTGTGACAATGATGTCGATCTCTTTACATTGCTCACGGAACATCGCCATTTCAGCGTCGATAAACTCTTTGCTCATGGTTTTGGCGTAACCACCTTCACCCGAACCGTCTTCTTCAAATTCAAGCTCTAAAAATTCAGCGCCCAAACTTTCAACTTGCTCTTTGGCTTCAAGGCGAGTATCGAACGCTCGCACAATGGCCCCCATGCTTTTAGCGGCACCAATGGCGGCTAGACCAGCCACACCGGCACCAATGACCATTACTTTTGCCGGCGGCACTTTACCCGCAGCGGTTATTTGGCCAGTAAAGAAGCGACCAAACTGGTTCGCCGCTTCAACGATTGCACGATAGCCACCAATATTCGCCATTGAACTCAAGGCGTCCATTTTTTGCGAGCGCGATAAGCGTGGTACGCAATCCATGGCAATGACATTGATTTTAGCGCCAGCCAATTTAGCCAAAAACTCTTCATTTTGTGCAGGCCAGAAGAAACTGATTAAGGTTGTACCCGCCGCCACTTTACTTGACTCTTCTTCAGTAACACCACGAACTTTCATAATAAGGTCGGTGTCAGCCCAGATCGCGTCGGCTTTGACGACGTCGACGCCAGCTTCTTTGTACTCGGCGTCGCTAAACTCAGCTAATTTTCCCGCGCCGGCTTCGATTCGAAGGGTATGGCCCAGTTTCTGAATATGTTTAGCCGATTCAGGTGTTAACGCAACGCGCTTTTCACCTTTATACGACTCCTTAGGGATGCTGATAATCATGTTGAGAGAGCTCCAATTGGTTTTCCTCGTTGACACTTATGCCCAGTCTTAGACGCTTGTAAACGAGATGTCTTATCTAACCTCCCAAGTTTATACGAGCAAGCACTGCCTAGGCTAGCCCACAAAGCCACGGAAATACCATATGACGGCTGTTTTTGAGAAAATAGACCAAGGAACTCAAGCTGAAGGCATTACACATAACCAAGGTATAACTCTATAATGAGTTTATGAACGAAATACTCACAAGTTTTATGGCCGACTTTAGCCGCATGAACTATTTTATTATTGCGACCAGTCTTATTCTCTTTATCGCCGCCAAACCAATTTGCCATTGGTTGAACAACGATGACGGCCTAGCGACGCGCATCAGCATGATGCGGGTTCTCAATGCGTTAATCATATTAGGCGTATTGGCCGACGTGCTGCTGCACGACTATTTTCTACTCAGCAAGCTGACTCAATCACTGATTGTGATTTATTTCGCCGTCTTCGGCACTCAGTTCATTAACTTTTTTGTGCGCCAGCGCTTTGGTAAAGTTCGCAATGCAAAAAACAAACACCAGATTTCGGACACCTACTCGAGTCGGGGTTTGAGCCTATTTGTGGCCGCCGTTGTTACCGTGGTTGCCATAGTAAGCTGCTTAAGAATTCTAGGGCTTAACTCTTTGCTAGAGGCCGGTGGTGCGGTCGGCATCATTGGTTTATTTTTGGCTATGACCCAAGCGTCGTGGGCGCCCGACATCATAAGCGGCCTAATCATTTTGAATAGCCGAATGGCTGAAGAGGGTGATGTCGTTCAGTTCAACATGGATGGCAACAATATCGTAGCAAGCATCTTTAAAACAAAGGTGTTCCACACTGAATGCTTAGACCTGGCCAACAACCACAGACTGATGGTGCGTAACGCCAAATTACGTGATTATGGCATGCAAAATTTATCTCGCTTCGCCTCGGCTAAGGGTTTAAGAGAGCGCTTACTTTTCAATATCGACTATGCTCATTCAGAACAAGAAGTCGCTGACATGATCAACCGGGCGTTCGAACAAATTGATAAAAATGAAGATTTGAGGGAAGAACAATTTACGCCTGAAGTCATGGTGCTCGATACCGGTGACTACGCGGTAACTTGGGCTGTTTACTACTACATTAAAAATGTTAAGCAATTATTAAAGATCAAGCAGGTCTTCAGATCCTATATCTTGGCGGAATCAATTCGCTCAAACATCTCTTTAGCAACACCAAGCTTGCAAACTAATGAAGTTATATTAAAACAGTCAACACTCAGTAATCCGTCTTAGAGATGCTCGTGGCGCGCTAATAAAGCGCATCATAAGTAACAATCCTCTATAATAGCCAACTTAAAGTTTTAGCCGAAAAAGCATTTTAACATCATGAGTAAAGCTCCCTACCCAAACCATTTCATTCGTGCGATGACCTCCAACGACCTCAAGAATGGTAAGCACGACTATATTTATACGCGCTTTCCGCCTGAGCCAAATGGCTATCTGCACTTAGGTCACGCGAAGTCGATCTGCTTAAATTTTGGCTTGGCCGAACACCTGGGGGGCAAGTGCAATCTGCGCTTTGATGACACCAACCCAGAAAAAGAAAGCCTAGAATACATGGAAGCTATTCGCGACAGCGTTGCATGGCTAGGCTTTGAGTGGGAAAAGCTTTGTTATGCATCGGATTATTACGACCACCTTTATGGTTTTGCTTTAGAGTTAATCGACAAAGGCCTTGCCTATGTCGACAACTTAAACGCCGAACAAATGCGCGAATACCGAGGCACCTTAACTGAGGTTGGTAAAGACAGCCCGAATAGAGACCGAGCGCCGGCCGAGAACCGTGATTTATTTGAACGAATGCGTGCTGGCGAGTTTGGAGAAGGCGCTTACACCTTACGCGCCAAAATCGACATGGGCTCGCCGAATATATCAATGCGCGACCCAATCATTTACCGCATTCGTTTCGCACACCATTATCGTGCTGGCGACAAGTGGTGTATTTACCCAATGTATGACTTCACGCATTGCATTTCTGACGCGCTAGAAGGCATTACTCATTCTTTGTGTACCCTAGAATTTCAAGACAATCGTGCGCTATACGATTGGTTTTTAGCGAACATCACACTCGAAGAAAATTTGATTGGCGAAAAAGGCAAGCTAATGCCGCGCCAAATTGAGTTTGGACGATCAAATTTAGAATACACGGTTGCGAGCAAACGCAAGCTCATTCAATTGGTCACGCAAGGTCATGTCAACGGCTGGGACGACCCACGCTTGACGACCCTTGTTGGCCTTAGACGTCGAGGTTACACACCGGCGTCTATTCGTAATTTCTGTGCTGAGATTGGTGTCACCAAGAAAGACAGCACGATTGACATGGCGGTGTTGGAAAATGCGATTCGACAAGATTTAGAAGCCTCGGCAACGCGCGTGTTTGGCGTATTGAAGCCACTTAAATTGGTTATCACTAACTACGCAGAAGGCGAATCTGAAACGTTTACGGTCAAGAATCACCCAAAAGACGAAACAATGGGGACACGTGAAATTCCATTTGGCCGTGAGATCTATATTGATCAAGATGACTTTATGCTTGAACCGCCCGCCGACTTCTTTCGTTTGGGCCCAGGCCGCGAAGTTCGTTTGCGTTATGGCTACGCAATTACCTGCAATGAGGTAATTCAAGACCAGCACGGCAATGTTGTTGAGCTGCATTGCACTTATGACCCCCTAACCGCCAAAGGCAAGACCTCTGACGGGCGCAAGATCAAAGGCATTATTCACTGGGTCAGCGCGGCGCACGCGGTTGATGCGCAGGTGCGTGTCTATGATCGCTTATATAATGAGCCTAACCCTGGTGCGGCAGAGGATTTTATTAGCTTGATTAACCCTGAGTCGCTGCAAACATTCGACAATGCAAAACTCGAACCCAGCGTACTCGACGCCAGCACCGACGACCGCTTTCAGTTTGAGCGCGTTGGCTATTTCTGTTTTGATTCAGTAGACCACTGCGAAAATAAAGTGGTTATGAACCGAACAGTAAGCTTAAGAGATACCTGGGCGAAACGCACTGTTTAAGGCAAATAGGAGATGATCATTGGCAGCAAACTATCGCTTGTAGTAAAGTGACTTAAATGGGTCGATAATTAATACTGACTATTCTGTCTTTTTACCATTTGTTTGAAAAGAAGACGGCTAATGCAACGTTTGCCGTGCTAACGCTCATAATCATCACCTTTGATATGAATTAGTTCAGCATTGCAATTAAACCGGGAAAAATGAATTGAATAAATTATTATTGTTATGTCTCGCTGGGCTGCCCTTACTTACGATGTCGGTGGGCGCGGCGGAATTAAACGGCTTCGAGTTACGATCGAAGACCTTGGATAGCCAGTTTGTTCTCAAGATTGACCAAGCAAGCAACGCGCAAAAAATTCCCGACGCGACAGATCATCGCTCA
>JALZVW010000173.1 GCA_023301745.1 Arenicella sp.
TAAGTGATCGCCGCGCACGAAGCCAATCCAAGCGCTGGCTGTATTGGTCTTTAAGGGTCGAGCTTAGTAGTCTAGTGAGCGCCTGTCGCGATACCCTATGTAATGGTGTAAAAGATCAAGTTCGATAAAGATCACCATTAATTTCGAATAAGGTATGTGATCATCGAGCGTTCAAATCGTGAATCGCAGATAGTCGTGTATAAACCTGTTGAGCCGAGGTAAACTGGCCGTTCGGGCTTTGATGGGGCGAGCTTTAGACTTGTCGCTATAGAACTCTCTTTGAGTTGAGCGCGCGCCCGTTTTAACGGCGTTATGAGTGTCAGAACTTCGAATCCACATCCATTTTTCTATGAAGGATTCTAACTATTTCTATAGTTTCATCGGATACCCTTCGGTAAAAAATGACATGGCTTCCTTGTGGGAATTTCTGATATCCCTTTTTAATAAATTCGCACGGTTTTCCTATACTAGGGTTTTTTGCTAGTGTTTTGAAAGTTCTATCAAATTGCTTTAAATAGATATTGCGTTGATCTTTGGTCCATTTCTGTTCAGTGAATTGTGCGATGGTACGAAGATCGTTTTTTGCTAAATTAGTAAGTAGAAATAAAGACATTAGCCGAGATCATCAAGTTCATGAATAAAACGATCAATATCATAATCTGCAACCCCGCTGTTCTCACCTTCGGCGAGCATCTGCCGCAATGCCTCAAGTTTATCTTCAGAGTTCTCTAGGGCTCTTAAACCAGCTCGAATCACTTCGCTCGCAGATCCATATCGCCCACTTTGAACTTGATTGGTAATAAAACCATCAAAATGTTCTCCTAGTGTAATGCTCGTGTTTTTTGCCATAAAGTAAGTGCCTAAAAAATACCAATATATACCTTATTTTGGTATATATTGGATATTAAGTCAAAGCACTCATAAGTTTAAAAACTACCGTAAAATAGGTGTACTCAAGCGTAAAAAGCGCGCGCGTTCGTTTTAACGATGTTACAACCACGAGGAGAATCAATGAAGTTATTCATTTTAATCGTCAGTTTTTTTATGTTTTGCCAATCAAGTTATGCTGAAACCTATGATGTTGTTTTGGCGGGTAAAGAATGCCAAAAAGACAATCTTCAACAATTAAACTGCTCTTATAAAGCAGGAGAAGACTTACACATTGAAATAGCCGGTGTTGGTCAAGAAAATGCAGGTATTAGATTATTAACAGTAATTAGAACCTTAACACGGCGATAAGTCAGTTAAATAATCGCAAGTATGGCCTGTGGCTGCTGCGGCTATTAGCTAAAACATTAAACACTAAAGAACATCGAGGTATTTATGATCGAAGAAGTATATCAACCGCCAGAAGCTAATTTGGAAAATACAATAGACGATACCAAACGGCCTATGGCCATAACAGTAATCTGTATTATTGGCTTTTTGGGTGCGCTGGTAGCGGCTCCCCTGGTTTTTTCGGAGATAGCTAAATCAATTGGAGCGTGGTACCCATTTTATTTGGGCCTCTCTACGGTTATCGGTCTAGTTTGTTTTGTGGGCATGTGGCAAATGAGGAAAATCGCCGTTTTCATTTATGCCGGCTTCGTGGGTTTAAATCAGATAGTAATGCTAGCCACTGGTATCTGGAGCATCGGTGCATTACTAATTCCCGGGGTTATTGTTGCGTTAACCTTCTATTATTCAAAGACAATGAAATAATGCTTAACAAGATCAGGCGGCCGGCTATGACCAGGGCGTTAGCACCTAAAAAAATGAGACTATTACTACTGATCCTTAGCGTATTACCTATTGTTAGTATGGCCGAGCCAAGCAAGTGCTTTGGCACTACTAGCAATGGAACTCTGTCTAGCGGAGTGAAACTGCCGCAAAGTGGAAATAACTTTGTCGGCTACAGTCTTGCTGCAAGAATGGCTGGCAGAACCTATGTGCACTCAGAGGTAAGAGAAATAATACTAAAAGCGTACCAGTCTCTGGAAATAGAGCAACCGAGTAAGGTTTATAAATACGCTGAGACTGGGCTTGAAAATGGTGGCAAGTTCGCGCCTCACAAGACACACCAAAATGGTCTATCCGTTGACTTTATGACACCCGTGCTCAACGAAGATGGTGAGTCGGTACATTTGCCTACCAATGCTCTCAACCGCCTAGGTTATGATATTGAATTTGATTCGGACAACAAATTCAAAAAATACAGTATCGATTTTGACGCCCTAGCGGCACATATTGTTGAGCTGCATAAGCATGCAAGAAAACAAGGGCATGATTTATGGCGTGTAATTTTTGCGCCAGAGCTACAAGCAAAACTATACGATACTAAGTATGCCGATTATCTTCGGGCGCACATAACATTTTCTAAAAAGCGTTCATGGGTTCGTCATGATGAGCACTATCATATTGATTTTTCGGTGGCTTGTGAGTAGCTTAGTACTAAGAAAAGCAAACACATTCGGTGTGCAACTATATTCCGCCGTAGATCTGCGTTATGCAGGAGGCCTAACAAGTTTGACCACTGCCTCAGAAGGTGTGTGTGGTCACCATCTTATTGATTTGGCTACTGTTGTCTTTAGCGTATGAAATGGAATATAAATAAACAAAAGGCGGTCACTGTTTTTGAAGTGTCAGGCTCATTATTGGCGATGGTTTATGCTCTGTTGATCGCGTCAAACACAGGCAACGAAATACTTGGGTTTAGCTTATTGTTACTTTCGGCACTACTATTTGCAGCGTGGGGCTTTATCGATAAACGTTGGGCGTTTTTCACGTTACAGTTCTTCTACGCGGCGTCTGCAATTATTGGTTTAGTAAGATGGGGTTAATTTTTCATGCGAAGCGGTCTACTGAGATGAGTCGTTATATTGATGGGTAAGTAATGTTAGTAAAAGAAGGGGTAATAGAGTCTGGTAATTATAGCGGCCAACAGATCATGGTGATTGATGATGCTGACGAAACGCGCCTGCATACGGTGCTGATCAGTAAAGATTTAAATTCTGATGATGAAAAAGTGTCTTTTTCATTGACCGTTGAATCTAAAGAAGAACTACAAGAATTTTTTGACCAATCAAATTGGCTTATTCGTTGGCTATCGTAAAAAAATGTATAACGGCTTTAAGAATCGTAGGAGACATAATGAGCATATTTACACGCTCAGTAAGGGCTGTCTTGATGTTCACCAGGGTTATCTGTGCGTATGAATAACGAAACGAAGTTACTTTTTATTTGTAGTCGAAACCAGTGGCGAAGCCCCACTGCGGAAAAAGTCTATCGAAGTAAGGGCTTCAATGTTCGCTCAGCGGGCACCAGCCCTAATGCCAAGAAAACGGTTTCAGAGAACGATATCCACTGGTCGAGCCATGTGTTTGTGATGGAAAAGAAACACAAGCAACGATTGTTAGCTAAGTTTCCTCGGTCGCTCCAATATAAGGCAATCATCGTATTGGATATCCCTGATGACTATCAGTATATGGATGAAGAGTTGGTGGGCATTCTTAATGATGTGGTTGAACACCATTTATAGCTGGCTGCCCTTTAGTTAAGCGCCTATAGTTAAGCACTTATAGCTAAAAGCGCCTACGCTGCCTTGAGTCGCTGCGCTTAAATCATTCGTTCAATCAATTTGCGTTGCAGGTTCTGAGGCATGATAGCTAAGCCTAGGCTGGCCACCGACGTCTCAATCGTTTTACGTGACTCTTGCATCAGTGCCATAGGGCTTGTTATGAATGCCTTCCACATTAGCCTTACGGCTAACTTACCTTGCCCTTGAAATACACATCGCCTCGCCAGATAGCGATATTGAAAGGCCTTAGCGGTAGGGCCATATTGTTTAGCAAAACGAGGCGCGTAGCCTTCGAGCTTTATCAGCAGGGCTGACCAGGTCTCGAACTGTTTGTCGACGTCTGCCGATAAGCCTTCATTGTTTAGGCGGTAGCAGCTTAGCGGTTTATCTATGTATTGAAACTGTGTGCCGGTTAAAAGCGCGATGCGGGTCCAGCAGTCAACGTCTTCTGATTGCCTGAGTGATTCATCAAAGTATTGAATGTACGGTGTGCCATTGTCTACTTTGTTGTCAGTAGTAAAGCCAATTTGTTCTAACACGCCTTTGCGAATCACCGGCACTGAGCCATTGCCAATTGGGTTTCTGCAGAAAATATCTTTAGCTTGATAGCCGACTTTTTTCTTTGGTGCCTGTAAGCGTTCAAGCGACTGGCTGTTTTCGTCAACAAATAAAGAAGCGCAAAAACTAACACCGCAGTTTGGGGTGGCTCGCATTAACCGCATGTGTTGTTCAATTTTATCGGCGCGCCAGAAATCATCGGAATCTAAAAAGGCGATGTACTCGCCCCTAGCGTTTCGAATGCCAGTGTTGCGTGCGCCAGCTAGGCCGCGATTTTCTTGTTGGATGACGCGTATCCGAGGGTCGTTGAATTTTTGTTTTATGAGTTCTATAGATTGATCGGGGCTTTGGTCGTCAACCACAATGATCTCTAAGTGCAGATAGGTTTGTGCGAGCACTGATGCCAGTGCTTCTTCAATGTACTGCTCGACGTTGTAGACTGGCATTACAACGCTAACCAGTGGTGTTGATTTGATGTAATCGATTGTCGTGCTTTTTTTCATAATTAGATGCTCCCCCGGTTTAAATTGATTTCTGTGCTGTCTATCTTTGTAGTCTTGGTTTCAGCCGCTTTGGCTTGCTGCACGCTCGTTGAGTTGCCAAACACCTGCCGCCAAACGTAGGCTAAATACAGTGGGTGGCTCATGGCATAGATCGCTAAAATAGTGACCGCCACGGCGGTTAGGCTGATAGTCACGGCGACGCTGACCGAAACAATAAAGATTACCGTAAAGATGATGTTCCACTTGAAGTCTAAGTCGATACGATTGGTGGCCAAGGTTAACGCCGAGGCACTTTCAGCCAACGGACGTGGCAGTGCTGATAAGCACAATAGTGTGAGAACCGGAACCGCACTGGTCCATTGCTCGCCAAATACAATGGGTACATAAATAAACGCTAAGCCGGCTTGCAGCGAGATGAGCGGCACCGCGATTAAGGCGATCTGTCTTAGGTTACGAGTGAACCGAGCTTTGAGCTCACGGGCGTTGTCTTTAACAGCACAAAGGTTCGGGTATAGCGCAGAGTTAATCGCGTTAATTAAGGTTAAGCTGAAGCCCAAGCCCGCATTACGAGCGAAGTAGTAGAGCCCCAAGGCTTCCATGCCGAGCACACGGCCAATAATCATATTGTCTAGGTTTAGTCGTGCGGTTTTTAATAGCTCGATGCTTAAGTAATAACGGCCAAACTGCAACACATCACGCCATAGTTGAAAACTCAAGAAAGGGCCGCTTGGCTTCCAATGATAAGCGCGGCGATAGCCAAAAACCCAAATTGGTGAGGTTAAAAATTTGGGCAATACAATCGCCCATGCACCCAAGCCGCAAAGTGCTAATAGGGTGGTAATTAAATTGTCGATACCGACTTGGCCGCCGTCGATTAACGCCGCCGTTTTTAAACGTTGTTCACGTTGTACTAGAGAGGCTTGCACCATGCCGAATGGCATTAGTAAATAAGTGAGTGATAACACTTGTAGCATCGGCACTAGCTCTGGTGTGCTGTAAAATTTAGCGAGAGGGTAGGCGGCCGCGCATTGCAGTATGAATAAGCTTATGCAAAAAATAAAGTTGAGTCGATAAGCGGTATTAGTGATTGCGCTTAGTTCGTGGTTTGAGCATTGAATGATTTTGGCGCCGATACCGTTGCGATTAAATACACGAATCAACTCGTTGACGGTGAGCACTAAAGCGGCCAAGCCGAACAGTAATGGGTCCATAACGCGAGCCAATACAACGGCGGTGACCAAGCGAGTAATGCGCACAAAAATCTCGCTGGCGCCGAGCCAACCTAGATTTTTTAGAAATGGGTTTTCAACGCTTTCTGAGCGCAGCGCATTCAAGCTATTTTTAAGCTGGGTTTTAAGGCGAGTGATCATGATTGTTGTGAGTGCGCTATAGCAGCGCGTCTAACTCATGTTGGATCAATGGCTTTAGTTCACGCATGATCTGATCAACATCGGCGATGTGTGTGCTCACATCGCTTGAGCCAGACTTACTTTCGATTTGCATCAGCGCGTTAGCCAAATGGGTTAAGCCAATACTGCTTGCCGCGCCCTTCATTGAATGGCTAATGCTTCTTACCTTCTCAGTGTTAGCGCGTTCAGAGAATGCTTTTAGTTCAACTAACTCACGGTAAGCGTGGTCTAAAAAGGTGGGCGCAATTTCTTTAAAAATACTCTTATGTGCATCACCAAATTGGGTTTTTAAATAGCTAAAGTCGAATGAGGGTGATTTGTCTTTATGCGCCGCACTGATAATTTCTTTCGTGCCGCTACTGTCGATAAAATTGTGACCAAAATCAGAGTCAACCCACAGTGTTCTAGGTACCTCATGCAGTGCGTCTGATAATTGACTTAGGCTCAAAGGCTTACTTAAAAAGGCGTCAAAACCCAAACGTAGTAATCGGTCGCGTTGATCTTGGTAGCTCGATGCCGTGAGCGCAATACAATAGTGTTGTGAGGTTGCTTGTTTCGCAGAGCGTATGGCTTTGATCGTTTCTTCGCCGTTCATAACCGGCATGAGTATGTCGAGAATCACAACGTCGTAATCGTTGTTTTCCAACTTTGCCATCGCCTCGGCGCCATTGTTCGTTACCTCAGCCTGTTGGCCAAGTTGTGCCAGTTGCGCGGTAATAACTTTCTGATTAGTGGGGTTGTCTTCAGCAATTAATATTTTTAAGCTTGGCAATGGTGAGTGCTTAGCGTTGCTGCGCTGAGCCGTGCTTTGGCCTAGGCCGGTGAGTTCTTGCACGGGCAGATTGAGCTCAAAAATACTGCCACGGCCCACTTTGCTTTCGCAGCTAATTTTGCCCATCATGAGCTCGCTTAGCTGCTGACAAATTGCAAGCCCAAGGCCCACGCCTTGGTCCGGTCGGCCAATTTGTTCATAGGCGTTAAATATTCGCTCAATTTGGTCTTCAGCGATGCCGCTACCGGTGTCTACGACCTTAACTGTAAGCATGCCCATGCCTTTTGAAATGACGTCGTTCTTATACGAAACATCCAGCAGTATGCCGCCTTGGCTGGTGTTCTTCAGGGCATTGGAAATCAGGTTGTTAATAATTTGTTTATAACGCCCTTTATCAATTGAAAGTCTCTTTGGTACGGTATCGTCCATTCGAAATTCTAATGTGAGGCCTTTTTGTTGTGCCTCTAGCTTGAACATGGCGACAATGTTTTTGTGAACTCTATGGGCGTCTTCAGGCTGCGGGTTTATGTCGACCCGGCCGGCCTCAATCTTTGTGATGTCTAACATGTCGTTGAGCAAAACGATTAATGATCTAGCACCGCTGTTGATGGTGTCAATGTAATCCGTTTGAGCGTTATCGAGCTTACTGGTGAGTAGAATCTCCGATAGGCCGATTATGGCGTTTAGCGGTGTTCTCACTTCATGACTCATTTGCCCGATAAACGCTGAGCGATCATTTAATGATGCTTGCAAGCGCTGGTTGGTGACACTCAGCTCATAGGTCGCCTGTTTGATGTCATCCTCAAGTCTTGATTGAGACGACTCGAGGGCTTGGTTGGCTTCAAATAGTTCGCGTGATTTCAGCTCGAGTAGGTTCTCGGCTTCAGCACGTGCCTTCTTCAAACGCTTGCCGCGCGCTTGAGATAAGGCTAGCTTTTTTTCTAAATCGTCCCCCATGACCGTATTCGGCGTTACCCGCCGCCCTCTGTTCGTATTGAAAAATGCGCTGACTTATGGTCGTCGGCTAGGTCGCTTGAGAGTAGTGTTTCGTTGTCACCGAAATACTTAAGGCAGGCGCCAACGAGTGCTTGAGCAACCAGTGCTAGAGGGCGAGGCGATTGGTAGGACAATGTTAAGATGGGGCCCTCTTGGGTGTAACTAAAAGAGGGCAGTTCTGCATCGGGGTAGAGCTTTTTGACTTCAACGTGAATATGCTCATCAATTTGCTTTAACATTTCGGCGGCGGTTGCCACGCCGTCGAAGAAAACGCTGTAATCGCGTTTGAACACGCCGAATAAATGATGCGAAAAACGATCGAGTAAAACCGTTGCATCGGTCTCTGTTTCAGCTACCGCCTGTGTTAACAATTGGATCAGCTCTTGATAGTCGTAAAGGCCGACTCGTGAATATGCGCCCCCTGATTTAACAAGGCTGTCATCGATTATTTTTTGAGCGGTGTCTTCGCCCAATTGGTGTTCGATAAATTCAACGAACTCTGACAATATAATCCCTTTCATAGCCGTTAGCTCCCCGGTGAAACGCTGAGTGATAATTTTTGCATAACACATTGTTTCAATTGCTCAACATTGACCGGCTTGGTGAAGTAATCAACGCCGCTCGGAATGCCTCCGCGGTCTTGAATGCTCTCAGGCGTTAGGCCGCTGATGATGATTATTTGATCACTCGACAATAGTTGCGACTTATACATAGAGCGAATCATCTGTAGGCCGTCCATTCCAGGCATGTAAACATCCGAAATAACTAGGTCGGGAATCTTGCGTCCAATTTCTACCAAGCCTTCAAAGCCGTCATTTTTAACTGTCACGGCTACTGGCAGGCCCCATGAATTGATCGCGGCCTCATAGAATTTTGAAACGGTTGGATTATCCTCGACAACTAATATGCTTTTTTTGCCGCTTTTGCTTTCGTGGCTGGTTTGATGCTTACTTATATAATCATCGACCGACGTTGAGACGATACGGCGATGGCCACCCGCCGTCTTCCATGCCTCTAAGGCGCCATTTTCAACCCATAATTGCACGGTTCTAACCGAGACGCCGAGTAACTTAGCGGCTTCTACGGTTGAGTAATATTCTTTTTCATTCATTATAAATTGTTCCACAGGTAGGGTTTCAAATTTAATAATATTATCATATTTATCATTAATCAAGCATTAATTAGTTGCTTATGAGTGTATTTATCATTTTTATTGAATGTTGAGAGCAAATATCGGGCGATCGGTCGCTTGTGCTTACTGTGTGTTCTGGTCTGTCTATTTTAGAAAATAATTGCCGTGTCTGGCTATCATTGTCAACTTTTGTTAAGTGGTCTTGTTTGCCTCCCGCATCCTGCAATAATCGGCCTCCAATTTCATGAGAAGAGGATCGTTATATGAACTCTAAATTATTAATACTTCTTACAAGCCTTTGCTTGTCGACTACAGTATCTGCCGAAGGTTGGAAAGGCCAAGGCGAGGCCGGCTTTGTGAAAGCCAGCGGCAATACCGATAGTGAAAATCTAAACGTTGGTTTGAAGTTTTCAAAAGTGGGCGCGGTTTGGACTAACGAAATCGCATTTGCCGCATTTCAATCATCCAATGATGACATAGACTCGGCTGATAGTTTGTCGGCCGACTATAAGCTCAAGCGTGAACTGACAGAGCGAAGCAATGTATTCTTTAACCTGAATTATCTTGATGATGACTTTGATGGTTTTACTGAACAAGTGGGCGTCGCTGTTGGTTATGGGTATAAAGTGATTGATAGTGAGCCGGTCGCTTGGGAAGTGGGCGCGGGTATTGGTTATCGCGATACGTCAGAATTATTGCTGTTAGACGATGGTAGCCGAGTAGAAGGCGAAGACCTAAGCGGTGCTGCATTTGTAATTCGCTCTGATTATCGTAATCAGCTTACTGCAAATACACAATTCATCGACACGTTTAAAGCTGATCTTGGTTCTGACAACACGTTTTTTGAAAACGAGGCGGCTCTGCTTGTTTCAATGAATGAAAAATTCGCACTTAAAGCGGCTGTGATTACTCGTCATAACACTGACCCAGCTGATGGGTTTGATGAAACCGATACAATTACGAGCCTTAGCTTGGTTTATAACTTCGCACAATAGAAGTTCTCTTGTTTAAGATAAACGGAGCCGCCATGTGCGGCTCTTTTTATTGGGTGACTGGTTCTCAATTGTCTGTGTTTCCTAAAGCTCTAAGCTTGTATGATCGCTGGTGGCGCAACCCTTGCAGCCAAATAAATTTTGCTAATAGGATAGTGACACTATGATCTTAGTTAAAACAGGCCTGGCCTTATGTTTAAGTGTGGCGTTGTGTAGTTCGGTACTCGCTAAAAATAGCTTAACTGATTTTGTATCTTTAACGGAACAGCAGCGCTACCAAGCTCTTGACGAGTTAATTCACGATGGGTTTTCAGATGCTGAAAACGCCACTAAAGAATGTCAAAGTAATCATCAAGCATTATTGAGTGCCAGCCATGATGCCAGTTACCGAGTACGTAACCTCGTGATTATTCTATTGTCGCGCTGCAAGGAAGCTCCTAAGGCGGAGCTCATAGCGAATCGCTTTCTTGAACTTATTAAGTCGCCTGATGAGCGTTCTGAGGTTAGAGATACAATACTCGAAGCCTTAGGTGGAATGGGGCCGCTGACCGAGCCTATAAAAACACTACTATTAGATTACGCGGCTAACAGTAAAGGGGCAATTCGGCGTGAGACAGCAACCCTTGCATTGGCAAGCTTCAATGTGGTGGATGACGATATTCTCGATGCTATTAATAAACTACTTAATGCCGAGCGAGCCTCTTCTAGAGTCGTAGCGCTGCAAAGTTATCGAGCACTTACTAAGCCGTTGTTAGAAAATCCCGAAAAAGCGAAAGTCATTCTTAACAATCTTTACGCTAAGCTGCCGAACCAAAAGATCGATTTTAATCAAACAGCCGCTTACTTAATTGCTGAATTAGTACCTCATTCAAATGATGCTATCGCGATTTTAATAGAGATGATTGAGAACTCTCCGTTCTCTCGTAAATCGGCCGCGCATGCATTAGTTGCAATAGGCGCACCAGCAAAAAGTGTGTTACCGAAAATGAGGCTCGTGCTGGCACAAAGTACTGGATTTGAGAAAACGGCCCTTGCGCAAGCGGTTAAGGCGCTTGAAGAACTATAACTCCGATCGCTGGCTTTAGTCATTAGCACGACTCATTGAAAATATGAGCTAGAGAGGTATACTCATTGGTCTTACCGATAAAAAAATTCACTAGGACGAAACAAATGATTCGACTCTCATCGATAAAAGCATCGATAATTTCGCTGCTTATTGCCCCTTTATTTTTTGCTGTTAACGCCTTTGCCGTTGGTTTGGACGACAAGGTTGGCGGTTATAGCCTAGACGACCTCGCTAAAGCGTTTGCTAAGCAAGGTGATATTCGTGCAAATTACGGCGAGGCCAATCAAGACGGCCCATTCGATGATTACCTTAGAAAAGAATTTGGTTCAGGGATAGGTTCTTACGATCAGGCTTATCAACTATGGCACGACGAATGGGAGAAAGATGAGTCAGGTAAGCTCGAAGCGCGCTTTTCGACATTAATGAGTAGTTACACCGTGAAGTTTCAAATGGCCGATACCAAAGATATGTCGCAAGAAGTTAAAGGCGGCGTGACGTTAGAAACCTACGCAAAAGTAGCGGTCGCTTTGTCACAACAAGCGAACCCAGACGTTAACGCGATTCTTAAACAAAACGGCATTGCAAGCGAGGCTGATTGGCAAAAGGCGAGTCAATCTTGGGTGCAAGCAATGACTCAAGACAGGACCATTGCCACTCAATATGGCTTACTTTACCAAAAGCTAGCTGGGCCTAGCTTTGCCGCCGAACAAGAGCAACGCTTAGCGGATCAGTTAGGCGGGCGTTTTGATGACGAGGCAGAAGATTCTGAAGAAGATGAGCAAGGTGAAGCCGGGGTTGCTTTCTATGCTAAAGAACTCAGTTCACCGGTTAATGAAGATCGTTGGTATGCCGCTGACCGCATGTTATATCACTGTTCACGTTTTCGTGATTGGGGCGATGATGACGGTGAAGGTTTAGAAGCGCATTGCAATGATAAAGCCATTAATAACAACATTGTGCCAGTGCTTAAGCAGTTACTTGGTAATTTTGAAAATGGTTTCGTAGAGCAGGCTTCGGGAGTACTCAATAGCGTTAAAGAGATGAAGCTTGAAAATGAAGTTGGCAAACAAACAGTTGTGGCCGCCTTGAACCGTGCACAGCAACAGCACGCTGAAATAAAGGCAAAGTACGACCCGGTGCAATTTAAGAATGTGCCAGAAAAAGCCTTACTTAGGTCTCGTATGGATGCCACGGCTTATTCGATAGAAGAGTTTCAAGACCACTTAAGTGATTGGTAATATTTAGCCCTGACGGCAAGCGACGGGCGTTTTGTGATGGCTTCTTAAATTGTGTTGAACAATGTAAGAAGCCAGTATCAAAAAGATCACCCAAAGTATTAGACCGACCCGACAATAACGACAATTAAATTACAAGATAAAACATGATTTTCAGACGTATCGCTTTACTTACGACCCTATTGCTATTCTCGTTTGAAGTGCTGGGCGCCTCGAATATGGCTGATGCCGGAATGTCTAAAAACACCAAAGGGCTTAAAAAGCTTATCGGCAAAGGTGCTGATGTCAATTTTCAAGATGAAGATGGTACCTCAGCTTTAATGAATGCCGCCTATTACGGCTACATTGATTCCGTTAAGTTGCTTCTTGATGCTGGAGCAAATGTTAGCCTAAGGGACAATGATGGAGCAACCGCGATCAATCTTATTGCTTATAAAGATAAAGCGACCGATGGCGCAATATTGGATCTACTAATCGCAAAAGGAGCGGACGTTAATTCTAAGGACAATGAAGGTGATACGGCCTTATCGTATGCGGTGGCCTACGGGTATACAAATTTGGTTGAAGCATTAGTGGTTCGTGATGCGAAAGTTGATATAAAAAATGGTGGTGGCCAAACACCAATCTGGGAAGTTTGCTCAGCCAATAAGAATAACCTTGAAATACTGAATATATTACTTTCGAAAGGGGCTGATATAAACTCCAGAGATAATGACGGCGATACAATATTAGCGTTAACAAGCTGCGAAGAAGATCTCCCACTATTGAACTATCTGAAATCAAAAGGCTTAGAGGCCTAAGTGCGTTGACGGTAGCCATTGACAGCCAGACTAAAAAAATCTACCTTGAATTATGACTACGTCGATTGTTGATCCAGAACTTTCACCTGCACTAGAAGCACTCAAAGGGGCGTGGGGTGATACCTCAATGAACCTTAGTGACCTCGCTGCGGCTCGTCAAATGCATGATGCGATGGCGGGGCACACTAATTCAGCCTGGCCCAAAACTGACGGCGTTGAAAGCATCCGTCGCGTCGTTAGCGATGATCAATCAGAGTGTGACGCGGTTGTGTATGTGCATCAGCCCACGGCCGAATCGCCCGCTGCGCGCAGTGCTTTACTGCATATTCATGGCGGCGGCTACGTGACAGGCTGCGCGGCTCATGCCGAGTCGCAACTCCGTGGTTTGGCCAAGCAATATAATTGTGTTGTGGTCTCGGTTGATTATCGTTTAGCGCCAGAGCATCCATTTCCGGCTGGTCTGTTCGATTGCTTTACGGCCTTGCAATGGTTGCATCGCGACGCTAGCGCGCTGAATATCGACCCAGCCAAAATTGTTGTGTTAGGTGAAAGTGCCGGAGGTGGCCTTGCCGCCGGTCTAGCGCTTTACGCGCGTGATCATAGCGAGATTAAAATAGCGCAACAAATATTGCTCTACCCGATGTTGGATTACCGTAACGTCGCGCCCGCTGATGACAATAATGCCGATGGCTTTGTCTGGAGCCGAAAAAATAACCAGTTTGGCTGGGCGGCTTATATGGTGTCAACGCTTGACGACGCTATGTTGGCTTATGCTTCACCAAGCTACGCCGAAAACTGGCGTGACCTACCTCCAACTTATGTCTGCGTTGGAGACATCGATTTGTTTCATAAGGAAAGCTGTGATTACGTTGAGCGGCTTGGTGCTGCCGACGTTGAGGCCGAACTAGATGTTTATCCCGGAGCCTATCATGCGTTTCAAGTGGTGGTGCCGCAAGCGGCTGTTTCACAAAATTGCTTACAAAAGCTTGATCATGTACTAACAAATGCACTGAACTAGTTGTATTGATACTTCAATACGACTTAGGCATTCCTAATTCTTGAGTGCCAATGTAGGCCAATATTAAGTTAGTTGATATGGGTGCAACTTGGTATAGACGTGTTTCTCTGAATTTTCGTTCGATGTCGTATTCAACCGCAAAGCCATAGCCGCCATGAGTTTGAATGCACGTGTCGGCCGCGGCCCAAGAGGCTTCAGAGGCCAGTAATTTGCACATATTGGCCTCGGTACCACAAGGCTCCATAGAATCAAATTTCTCAGCGGCTTCTTTGACCAGCGCTTCGGCGGCGCGCATTTGTGCGTAGTTGCGTGCAATCGGGAATTGAACGCCTTGGTTTTGACCAATGGGCCGGCCAAACACTTTGCGATCGGTGGCATAAGCTGATGACTTATCAATGAAAAATTTGGCATCGCCAATACACTCAGCGGCTATTAAGATACGCTCGGCGTTCATACCGTCAAGAATGTATTTAAAGCCTCTGCCTTCTTCACCGATAATGTTCTCGGCAGGGACTCTTAAATTGTCGAAGAAGAGTTCAGTGGTGGCATGATTGAGCATGGTTTTGATCGGCTTAATTGTCAGGCCGTTGTTAACCGCGTCGCGCAGGTCTACCAGCAAAACCGACATGCCATCAGACGGTTTGGTGCATTTATCGCGAGGGGTTGTTCGCACTAATAACACCATTAGGTCTGAATGCTCGGAACGAGAAATCCATACCTTTTGACCGTTAACCACGTAGTCATCACCATCGCGCTTTGCAAAGGTCGTAATGCGAGTTGTGTCGGTGCCACTATTGGGTTCGGTAACGGCAAAGGCTTGTAGGCGTAACTCCCCGCTAGCGATGCTGGGTAAGTATTTTTTCTTTTGCTGCTCGCTGCCATGTTTCAGCAGCGTGCCCATGGTATACATCTGAGCATGACAGGCTCCGGCATTGCAACCGCTGCGTTGAATCTCTTCAAGCACCGCACAAGCGGCACTTAAGGGTAGGCCTGAACCGCCATATTCTTGTGGGATGGTGACCGACAAAAAGCCAGCGTCACAAAGCGTGCTTACAAAATCGGTGGGGTAGGCCTTGCGCTCGTCTAAGTTTCGCCAATACTCACCCGCAAAGCCAGAACATAGCTTGCGTACCGAGTCGCGGATTTCAGAATAGTTTTCATGTGGCATTTTAATCGCTTAACCTTGTTACTAATTAGTTATGAGAAGTACGCATTGGCGTTGCCTTCTTTGTCGTAAATACCGGCTTCTTTTTCAACTAAAAACTTCTTTGCTTGTGCACCAAGAAGCCCGTGTTTGGATAAGTGCTCTGACATCTTGTAAAACGACGGCGCGGTAAAATGGGCCGCTAATGCATCTTCGTTTTCCCATTCTTCGTAAATGTGAATGGTGTCGTCGAGCGCAAGATCGGCCCCCCAGTTATAGGCCAAGCATCCCGGTTCGGCACGGGCTAGATCAATAAGCTCAGCGGCGTTAATGAGTGCTTTATCGCGCAGTTCAGGTGTCATTTTAAGAACGCAGTTGATTAGAACTTTCATAGTAATATCTCGTTTGGAGTTGTGGTGATCTGGCCTGCTAAGTGAATCGAGATGCTGAATCTTTTGATTGGCCCAGATCTTGGCAAATACACACATTTGTTATCTTGTTTATACACGATTTAGTGACTGATAACGCTGATCAAATTGATAGCTGGTCGTCGATCGAAATATGCTTAAGTTGTATGACCCGAGGCGAAACGCACGGCGTATGGCCTTTAAACGTTAAGCTCTGGTCAATATTGCCTTGGGTTGACACATCAAAACTACTAGTTCCATTACGGGTGGCTTTAGGGCTAAATATAGTGAGTAAAGCACGGCCTTCTGCCGCTTGTGATATCGATAGGTAATTGTATGAAACAGAACTCAGGTTTGTTGAGTTATGGCACCTATGTGCCACGTCGTCGTTTGCAAAGAAGTTGTATTCACGATAATAATAAATGGTTCGCTCCAGGGCTTGGTGGCTTAGCCAAGGGTGAGAAAGCGATCTCTGGTTGGGATGAAGACCCAATCACCATGGCGGTAGAGGCTGGCCGTAATTGTGTTCAGAGCATTGATAGGGCGCAGATTTCGGCATTAAGTTTATCGTCAACCACGTTGCCGTTCGCCGATCGCTCAAATTCAGGCGTCGTTAAAGAAGCAATGAATTTGACTGACTCTATCAGTGTGTCCGATCGCACCGGCAGTTTGCGGGCAGGCACCACCGCCTTGTTAGATGCGCTGCACGGCGACAGAATGCAATTGTGCCTTGCGGCTGATCGACGTAAGACTAAAGTTGCCTCGGCCGAAGAAATGACTTACGCGGATGCGGCATCCGCATTCTTGGTCGGTAGTGGCGATGTGATTGCTACTTACCTTGGGGGCAAGTCAACGTCGATTGACTTCGTTGACCATTTTAGAGCCACCGAGTCAGACTACGACTATGCATGGGAGGCGCGCTTTACCCGCGACGAGGGCTACCAAAAGATACTCGGTGTGACGATAAAAGAGGCGCTCGCGAGTTTGAATATTGATGGCGCTAGTATTTCGCATGCGGTTATCGCCGCGCCAGTACGCGGTGTGCCGCAAAAACTCGCCAAAGCGGCGGGCATATCGCCAGACGTCGCGGCGGATACCTTAGCGGCGACTATTGGCAATACGGGTGCAGCGCACCCGTTACTGATGCTAGCCAATACATTACAACAGGCTAAACCCGGCGAGAAAATTTTACTCGCCAGCTTTGGCCAGGGTGCCGATGTCATGGTGTTCGAAGCCACAGAACACCTCGCTACGGTCAATGCTCGACAAGCAAGCGTTACTGCGCCAGGCTTGGCCGACACTGGCTATTCGCGCTATCTATTTCATCGCGGCCAACTCGATATTGAGAAAGGTATGCGTGCCGAGCTTGATGAAAAGCAGCCTGGCACCAGCTTAGCGCGTGATCGTAAAACGGTATTAGGCTTGATTGGCGGAAAGTGCACTAAAACGGGCACTGTCCAATTTCCCAAAACTGAAATTTCGGTTAACCAGAACTCGCGCGAGACAAACACGCAAGAAGACTATCCCTTTGCTGATCGAACGGCGAAGGTACTCAGTTTTACCGCAGACCGCTTGGCTTATTCCCCTGATCCACCAAACTATCATGGCATGATTGATTTTGAGGGTGGGGGCCGTATGGTGGTTGAGTTTGCCGATGTTGAAGACAACGAAGTCGACGTAGATATAGCCATGAGAATGGTATTTAGAATTAAATCCTTTGATGAACTTCGAGGTTTTAGAAAGTATTTTTGGAAAGCAACGCCGATTCGTTCAGTTGCACAATCAGGAGACGAATAATGGCTAGCGGAATTAAAGATAAAGTAGCGATACTGGGTATGGGCTGCGCTCGATTTGGAGAGCGTTGGGACGCCAGTGCCGATGAATTAATGGTAGAAGCATTCGAAGAGGCGGTGTTGGATGCTGGCATTGAAGTCTCGCAACTCGATGCCGCTTGGTTAGGTGTTGGCTTTGATGCACAAAATGTTGGCCCTTCAGGAATACCGGCCGCAATCGCTCTGCGCTTACCTGACATTGGTGTTACCAAAGTAGAGAACTATTGCGCCAGCGGAACTGAGTCTTTACGTGGCGCGGTTTACGCGGTCGCCTCAGGCGCCGCTGATATAGCGCTGGCGATGGGTGTCGAAAAACTCAAAGACACTGGCTATGGTGGCTTACCAACTCGAAGTCGCGGTACACGCTGGGACATGATTGGTGTAACCGGCTCAGCGCCTGGTAACTTTGCACAACTTGCGAGTGCCTACCGATCAAAACACGGTATAGACGCTAAAGATCTCAAGCGCGCAATGGCTCATGTGTCGGTTAAGAGCCATGCTAATGGTGCTAAGAATCCGAAGGCGCATTTACGTAAAGAGATCGACATTGACACAGCGCTCAACGCGCCAATGATCGCCGAGCCGTTTGGCCTTTATGATTGCTGTGGCGTTTCCGATGGCGCCGCATGCGCCATTGTTACCACGCCTGAGATTGCCAAAGCATTAGGCAAGAATGACATTGTGGCGGTCAAAGCAATGCAATTAGTGACCTCTAATGGCTGGGAGATGCAGAGCAACGAATGGGACGGCAGCTACCTGCACACCACCCGTCTTGCGGCTAAAAAGGCCTATTTAGAAGCCGGCATTACAGACCCGAGCAAAGAAATTTCCTTAACCGAAGTGCATGATTGCTTTTCGGTTACCGAGCTCATCACCATGGAAGACCTATTCATTGCTGAGCAGGGCGAAGCATGGAAAGACGTGCTCGACGGCCGATTCGATGCCGACGGCGAAGTGCCGTGCCAGATTGATGGCGGCTTAAAATGTTTTGGCCACCCAATTGGTGCGTCAGGTCTGCGAATGGTCTATGAAAACTACCTTCAGCTATTAGGCCGAGCAGGTGACCGCCAGCGCTCTGAGCCACCGACCTTTTGTTTGTCTCATAATCTCGGGGGCATGCCTTATCAAAATGTCAGCTCGGTTTCCATTATTGGGCCTTTAGGCAAGTAAGCACAGGAATAAAATCAGATGTATCAAATACTAAAAGGCTTGCGAGTCATTGAAGCATCGTCGTTTGTGGCGTCACCCTCAGCTGGGTTGTATCTAGCGCAATTGGGTGCTGAGGTGATCCGTGTTGATACCATTGGTGGTGGGCCAGATTATAATCGCTGGCCTAAAAATGATGAGGGTAAGAGCTTCTACTGGGAAGGACTCAACAAAGGCAAGAGTTCGGTTGCGGTTAATCTGCGTACCCAAGAAGGCAAAGATCTTGTGTGTGATCTGGTGGCAGCACTCGGCGAAAAAGAGGGGGAACAAGGCGGTATTTTACTGACTAACTTCCCCGCTAAAGGTTTTTTGTCTTATGAAAACCTTAAAAAATTGCGCGAAGACGTTATCGTGGTGCGTGTTATGGGGCAAGCGAATGGCGGCCCAGCGCTTGATTACACGGTTAATTGTTCGCTCGGCTACCCACTAATCACCGGGCCTGATTCGCTCGGCGAGGAGCCTGTTAACCATGTGTTGCCGGCCTGGGATTTGCTGGCCGGGAGCTATGCCGCATTTAGTTTACTCGCGGCGCTTAAGCACCGCGACGAAACTGGTCAGGGTGGCGAATACAAAATTCCTCTGGCCGATATTGGTGTTACGGCCATGGCCAATATGGGGCAGCTTGCTGAAGTGCTTTATAACGACGGCAACCGTGCTCGATACGGCAACGAGGTCTACGGCGCGTTTGGTAAAGACTTTCAGACAAATGATGGCGTGCGCATGATGATCATGGCGATTACGCCACGCCAATGGACAGGTCTACTTAAGGTGCTGGAAATTGAAGCGCAGGTAAGTGAGATAGAAGCGGCCAGAAACGTTTCATTTATAAAAGATGAAGGTATTCGTTTTGAGCATCGTGATGCACTGTACCCATTGCTTGAAACCAAAGTTTTTCAATGGCAAGCCAAAGAGTTACAAGCGGCCTTAGATAAGGTTGGTGGTTGTTGGGGTGAATATCAAAGCATGCGTCAGGCGGCTGATGACTCGGCGCTGGTGCGAGACAACCCGGTATTTACTGAGCTTAAAAATCCGAGTGGTTTTACTTACCCAACACCGGGCTCGGCATTGACTATCAGTGATCAAGAACGAGGCACGCCTGAATTGGCCCCTAGCCTTGGTGAGCATACACACGACATTCTTAAGAAGGTGCTTGGTCAGTCTCACGATGAGATATCGACACTTTTACAATCAGGCATTATCGATGATCAATCGGGAACAAAAAAATGACATTTGAACTGGCGCAATTTCACACCGCTCTGGCGGCGGCTGATGATTATGCAACGCATGCGCATCGCGTTACCACCGGGCTCACTACTAAGCAAGGCAAGGTGAGTGTTGAGTTAATAGAAAAACATCAAAGAATAGTGCACGGCTATGCGTGGTTGAAATCAACCATAACGGCTTTGCAGGCGCTACTCGAGTGGGCCGAACGCTTACAAGAAAGTGGTCGATTAGGTGAGGTTGAAAAATTAAGTTTAGACATCGCTTTTGGTGAGTATTTGGCTCAGCTAGTTGGCGGCGTTGCGATGGGGCAAAATGAAATTGTTCGCCCAGCCGACTTTGGCCTATTTGATGAATCGCTCGCCTTGTCACAAGATGCGTCAGTGCGGCATTTTTTAAGTACCGGTAATACCGCTGACAAACGCAGAGCCTTGGCTGAGTTTTGCCGCGACGGGTTATTTGTCTCAGAAGAATTGGGCGATGAATTCATTGATGCCGCGCGAACTCAATACCGACGCTTCACCGATGAAAAAATTATCCCCTTTTCGCATCAATGGCATTTAGACAATGCATTGATCCCCGATGACTTAGTTGCCGAGCTCGCAGAGTTAGGTACTTTTGGTGTCTGCATTCCAGAAGAATACGACGGTCTAGGGCTAGGTAAATTGGTCATGAGCGTTATTACTGAGGAGCTAAGCCGTGGGTGGATTGCTGCTGGTTCATTAGGCACTCGCTCAGAGATTGCCGGTGACCTAATCAGCCATGCTGGCACCGAAGAGCAACGGCAACAATGGCTGCCTAAAATTGCCAGTGGCGAAGTGTTACCGACCGCGGTGTTTACCGAACCCGATACGGGTTCTGATATGGGCGCGCTCAGCACACGTGCAGTTGCCCATGAAGGTGGTTGGACTATCAAGGGTGCAAAAACATGGATCACCCATGCCGCACGTTCTGATTTGATGACCTTAATGGCCAGAAGTAAGCCCGACGTAAATGGTTATGCCGGGCTATCGATGTTTTTAGCCCCCAAGCCCAGAGGCACTGAAGATGAGGCGTTTCCGGCCAAGGGAATGTCGGGTACCGAAATCGAAGTGCTTGGTTATCGTGGCATGCGTGAGTATGAATTGTCGTTTGATGGTTTTGAATTGGACAACACGGCTCTTCTTGGTGGTGAGCAAGGCAATGGTTTTAAACAATTGATGCAAACCTTTGAAGGCGCGCGAATTCAAACCGCTGCACGTGCCGTGGGGGTAGCAAGGCGAGCCTTTGAACTAGGCTTGTCTTACTCGCTTGAACGCAAACAATTTGGGCGACCTATTTTTGATTTCCCGCGTGTCTCAGACAAAATTGCGATGATGTCAGTCGATACCTTAGTCGCGCGAGAACTTACTTACTTTGCCGCCAGAGAAAAAGACAAAGGTCATCGCTGTGATATTGAAGCCGGTATGGCCAAGTTGATCGCGGCGCGCACCTCATGGGCGAATGCCGATGCCAGCTTGCAAATACATGGCGGCAACGGTTACGCACTCGAATATGAAATCAGTCGAATTTTATGTGATGCCCGTATTCTTAATATTTTTGAAGGTGCCGGTGAGATTCAAGCGCAAGTGATTGCGCGCGGCCTGCTATCAAACAGGAGGCCGGCTTGAGCGACTTAAATGAATGGCTTGGCCGAACTCAAACGGTTGAAGATGTTATTACTCAAAGTGGCGTCGACCGTTTTTGTGCGACCATCGGCTGTGAGCCTGGCCACGGCGTAGCCCCGCTTGGTTATCATTGGTGTTTAGGGCTACCAGACAGCCCGATGCACGAACTTAGCGAAGACGGCCATCCGAAAAAAGGCGGTTTCTTACCGCCAGTAGAATTACCACGCCGTATGTGGGCGTCTAGTAAGGTGGAATTTATTCACCCATTGCCGATTGGTGCAAAGATAAAACGCAATTCTAGCATCGCCTCTGTCACCGAAAAAAATGGTAAAACAGGCGCCTTAGTTTTTGTCGAAGTAGATCACCAAACGCAAGTCGGGGGAGAAGTTGCGATCCGTGAGCGACAAACGATTGTCTATCGCGAAGCCTCACAACACAGCGCTACGTTGCCTGACGATAATGCCGCAGAGCCAACAAATTGGCAGATCGTTGAACGCCTCACGCCAAACACACAGCTACTGTTTCGCTATTCAGCGCTTACCTTCAATAGTCACAAAATTCACTACGATCTTCCTTACGCGAAATCGCAAGAGCTATATCCAGCCTTGATCGTGCACGGGCCGTTAATGGCGACCTTGGTTTTACAGCTGGCGGCTAAGCATGGTGATGTATGCGATTTTTCTTTTCGCGCCGTGTCTCCTGCTTACTGCGACCAAGCGCTTTTTTTAACAGCAAACTTTGACCAAGCCACCGGCGAACTGGCAACTATAGGCGGTGATGGGCGAACATGCCTAAGCGCGCAGCTTGCGTTTAGAGCTTAGGTTTTTGACTGCCGAGACTCTTTCCGGTAAGCGTTTAAATTTAGCTTGATGATTTAAAAGTCTAAAATTTATTTTCAACTAACAGCTCACTGCTTTAAGTTTCCTACTTTCCTACTGTCGCTTTGCCTATCTAAGTCATTAATAAATAGTATCGGTGTACTGCTGGGTCGTGAGCGAATGTAACCAGCGTTCGGGGTTTCTTTCAAAGTCATTAGCGGTATACGTCAACAAATTATTTAGTTTGTTTTCATTGTTGTAACAAATCATATTCTGGTTCTAATCTAATACTGTTAACTGGCTCTCGAGGCACTAGTGGTTCCGTTCTATCCTTAATTATACCGATGAACTATTTAGCTAGAAACAGCCAGAGACAGTGCGAAAACGTAATTTAGGAAATTTAACGCTATGGACAATGTGTTGTTTAACAATGCTTTTTTCTCTAGCTAGCCGCGCCGGAGTGGAGTCTTATTCTCCCGAACAACGTGCTGTAATTAATGGTGAAGATATCGGGGCGAAGGTGGTTGCTACTTGTCACGGCGGCTACGGTAAGCAGGAAATTCTAAGGAAAGAGGGTCAAAACCTATGGTGTGGCACCACTCTGACCAACGTTTGCTCTCGT
>JALZVW010000174.1 GCA_023301745.1 Arenicella sp.
TAAACATCGTATTTATGATGTTTAAGCGCCCTTTTTAGTAATTATTGTAAAAATGGTGAATTCATGGCCTTTTCAAAAGCCGTCTGTTTAGCGTTTCGCTTCGCAACCCGCATCACCTATAATCACCGACCGAGTTAGAATTATCGCAGTGGGTTATGCCCGCTTCGAACACATGGCACCGCTATGAATGATAAAAGTACTGCAACTCAAGAAATGTTGACCGAGCGCATTAAGCACGGTCTTGACGCACTTGATGTGTCTTATGGTGATGAAGCCATTGAAAAATTAGTGTCTTATATGGAGCTGCTGGCCGAGTGGAATAAAACCCATAATTTGACCGCCGTTGATGATCTAGAGCAAATGCTGAGCATCCATATCTTCGACAGCGCGAGCATCAAGCCTTATATCAAAGGCGCTAGCTTGCTCGACGTGGGCAGTGGCGCTGGTTTGCCTGGCATGATTCTGGCTATTCTGTCGCCGGCCCTTGAAGTGACCTCGGTAGAGTCACGAAATAAAAAGGCGCAATTTCAAATGTTTGCCGCTAACAAACTTAGGCTCAAAAACTTTAAAGTCGAAAATGTTCGTATTGAAGAGTTTGAACCAAAGGAAAAATTTGCCATAGTGACCTCCAGAGCATTTTCAAGCATTGAGAATTTCGTAAGTAGCTCTAAGCAAACGCTGGCGCCAAATGGCCGTTGGTTGGCTATGAAAGGCGTTGTTCCACAAGAAGAATTGAAAGTTCTCAAGAAGATGAACCTAAAATTTGATACCTTTGCACTTAAAGTTCCAGAACTTGATGCACAACGTAATTTAGTTGTCATATCCGCACCCAAGTAAAAGAGCGCTAAACGATAATAAAGATCGACGACTTATTGTTCGTCTCGATACACACTATGGCCAAAGTAATCGCAGTAACAAATCAAAAAGGAGGCGTTGGTAAAACAACGACTAGCATTAATTTGTCGGCGGCGCTGGTGCTACAAAAAAAGCGTATCCTACTGCTTGATATGGATCCACAAGGTAATTCGAGTGTCGGCTTAGGCGTTGATACCGAAGAGCTAGATGCGACGATTTACGACGTGCTGCTCAATGAAGCAAGCGCCAAAGAAGCCATTGTGAAAACCGAAAGCGGGGTCGATGTGATGACCGCCAACGGCGACCTAGCCGGCGCACAGGTAGAGTTGCTTAATGAGATCGGCCGCGAGCTTAGATTAAAAAAAGCGCTTGTCGCGGTTCAAGATGATTATGATTACATTTTCATAGATTGCCCGCCTGCATTAAATGTACTTACCATTAATGCCCTCGTTGCGTCGAATTCGGTGATGATTCCAATGCAATGTGAATACTTTGCTTTGGAAGGCTTAAGTGCACTGGTCTCGACTGTTCGCGCGATTCGAGAAACGCTCAATCCGTCTTTAAAAATAGAAGGCTTGCTCCGAACCATGTTTGATAAACGAAACAGTTTGTCAGGTGAGGTCAGCAAGCAGCTACAAAACCACTTTGGCGACAAAGTGTATCAAACGGTAATACCGCGTAACGTACGTTTAGCCGAGGCACCCAGTTATGGTGAATCTGCCATTAGCTATGCACCAAGCTCTAAAGGCGCAAAAGCGTATATAAAGCTAGCTCGAGAGATATTGGCCATCGCAGATAAAACAAGTTCTAAGGCGAGCGCAGCAACGGCAACGGGTTAAATAATTATGAGCACAAAAAAGAAAAAGCGTTTAGGTCGAGGCTTAGAGGCGTTACTGGGCAGCACAGAGCCGGCATCGCAACAAGAATCAGCATCATCAACATCGGCCGTTGAATCTGCACCCAGCTCGTTGCCGATTGAGAAAATGCAACCTGGTGAGTACCAGCCGAGAACAAACATGGACCAAGCCTCGTTAGAAGAGCTTGCCGCCTCAATCAGCTCACAGGGAATCATTCAACCGATTTTGGTTCGCCCTATTTCTGGCGATAAATATGAAATCATAGCCGGCGAGCGTCGCTGGCGTGCGGCTCAAATAGCACAGTTACATGAAGTGCCGGTGCTGGTAAGAAACATTCCAGACGAAGCGACATTGGCTGTTGCGCTGATAGAAAACATACAGCGAGAGAATTTAAATCCGGTAGAAGAAGCGGTTGGGTTAAAACGCCTAATGGATGAGTTCGAGCTAACGCATGAAGAAATGGCAAAAAGCGTCGGGCGATCTAGAGCCGCCGTCACCAATCTACTTCGATTACTGAGTTTAAGCCCAGGTGCGAAGCAGCTTCTCGAACAAGGTAAAATAGAAATGGGGCACGCACGCGCTATATTAGGCCTGCCTATTGAATACCAAGACACCGTAGCGACAGAAGTCTACGCCAAAAAATTATCGGTAAGGCAAACAGAAGCCTTAGTACGAACTTACGCCAACCCAAATAAAAAACCTTCTAGACCAGAGAAAAGTGCCGATATTAGAAATCTTGAAGAAACGCTTGCCGAAAAATTAGGCACCAAAGTTTCGCTTGAAGACAAAAACGGTAAAGGTAAATTGGTTATTGAATACTCCAGTTTAGACACACTAGACGGAATTCTCGCTCACATAAAGTAAGGTGGCTTAGTACCAATATTAGTACCAATAAAGGCTGCTTGAACTACTTCAAGTGGCCTTTTTAATAAGCTATAAAACTGGTTAAAAAACAGTTTTGATTGTGAAAATAATCGCCCCCTTTGTTTTTTACTACCGCCCCTTTTCATGACTTTTTCTTAGAAATCAGTACACAAAATCAATAAGTTATGTGAATATAGTGACAGATAAATTGCCAGAAAAGGAAGAAACATTAGCAAGCTAATTTACAGGCTGTTTGATTCGCTGAATGAATAAGGAAAAACCAATGAAATTAAACATTAAGACTAATTATAGCGAAACGAGCAATCGGACGAAATGTCGCACGCTATTTAATAGGCTGTTAGGTTTATCTATGAAAATTGACTCAAATAAATCTATTCGAGCTATTTTTGTAGCCCCACTCACTGCAGGAAGCGGCTTTGTAATAGCTTATTGGGATTCAAATGATGATTTTATAAACACTTTGTCAGTGCTGGCATTTATAACACCGCTGGCGTACCCGATTGCTTTAATTTCTATTCTTATTCTTGGCCTTCCAGTATATTTTTTTCTAAAGTATTTTAACGTTTTAAATTTTTACACTTTAAGTTTTGTAGGTCTCCCTTTAGGTTATTTGTTTTCAGCAATTACAGGGGATTTAAATGATCCACTTTGGTTAAAAACAACCTGTATTTCGGGGTTGCTTGTATCTACTGCTGCGGCATTAGTAATGCTAAAGAAACCTAATAGGCTAAATCCGCTGGATGCGCAAAAAACGCGCACCTCTGTTTAAGGCGTTGGGTTGGCGTAATGAATAGGCTCTCTGAGTATTATCGTAGAAGGAAAATATTTAAGTTAATTGCGTTAGTCTGTATCGCAATGTTTGTTGTCTCCATGTTCGTAGAATCTCATGCCGCCGCACTTGCATTACCCTTCATTGGCATAATCATAATGAGTGCCGCCTATAGCTATATGTGTAAATCGAGTTGTAAAATTTGTGGCGAAAAGTTATTAAACTTATGGGACCGCTCTTTTGGGATGGCCGTTTTCTTTGTACCAAAAACTTGTGACAATTGTGAAAAAAATAGCTAAGCAACCATACAAGTTGTCAAAGTTACACTCCGTGTAAAAAGAGCAGCTCTACGAGACGAGCCTATGACTCGGTCGCGCGAAAGAGAGCCCGTTTTGTGGTTAACACTAATGCCTGAAAAGGTTTTAAAAGATGAGCCTACCTTATGTTGAAAATGCTATTTAATTTCATTATTTCAAAAAACGAACAACGACTCGGTGTGAAACTAGACTACGCGCGTAAGATTGGCACGGCCGATAGCCGTCTCTTCATGCGATATGGAAAGATCTTTGGTTTTCTAGACCCTAGAAAGCACCTTTCGGCCGAGGCTTACCACGCTTCTCGTATATGTGGCGCTCTCTCTGCTGACTGTGGAAGCTGCGTCGAAGCCGAAATTAATTTAGCTCAAAACTCTGGATTGAGTGATGACTTTATAAACCATATATTAGCCAAGAATATGGGTGCTCTGCCTGATGACATTGTCGCTGTAATCGAGCTATCGAACGCCGTTACAAACTTGCAAGACGCTCCAGAAGCACGAGATAAAATTATTAATTACTATGGCGAAAAGGGCTTAATCGAATTGTCATTTGCGATGAATGGCGCTGCGCTATTGCCCGGCATTAAACGCGCGATGGGATACGCGACATCGTGTAACCTTGACCTATTACGACGCCAGGCTCCGCGTTAAGCAAAGCGGTTTCAACCTACAAAACCTTTGAAGTAACAATGGTATCAAAAGCTAAGCTGTACTCAAGACTCGATCATTTAGAAGACCAGCTTCGAGACAGCCTGGTGCCTCAGCTAAGGCAGGCTGCCGCTGGCAACAACGAGTTTATATTTTGTGTAAAAGCATTCAATGAGTATCGTGACTTAAAAGATAAGACAGATAAATTAACCGAGGAGTTGATTGAAATCGGTTCACAGGTACTTTTGCTTAGAGACAAGCTTGGTGAATCGTCTCATAACACCATCGCTGAACGTATTTGTTGGTATTGCCGAGAATGGAGTAATCAGAAACACTACCAAAAATCGTTGGCGGCGGCGCTGGCCAAACAATTTCTAGCTGAAATTGAAAAATAGTAACCGCGATACAGGCGAATCAGGCTGTTTAACGAGTGCATGGAAAAGCAACATCTCAAAGATTTCTTCGCGCGCCAAACCGTAATTTTTACCGAGTAAGGGCTTTTTTTTAGCGCTGATTGTTAGAAAGGCGCTTATCATTGTCACGGCGAACGCTTTGAATGAGAATGACTCAAATGTCATTTTTGCCTATTCGATATCAATTAAATCAGCGTTTAAGGCATTAAAATCGCTTTTATTGGATAAAATGACTTTAAAAGTTGGAAAAATATGCCGCGAAGCAGTATAAACGTCAACTAATAGCGCGATAGAGCGCTAAATTTTACACCTTAAGTTATTGTTATCGCTTGTTGTAGCACTGTTGTGTTACCCTACTGGCCTTGACGGCTCTTGACTAAGTTGTATTGAGCTTGATTTTTATATATCTGAACTGGTGGATTTGGATATTGTTTAATTTTTTCACCGACAAAACGAGTAAAGAAAATGAGTAAAGGTACAGTTAAGTGGTTCAACGCCGACAAAGGTTTCGGTTTCATCACACCAGAAGATGGCGGCAAAGATTTATTTGTTCACCATTCAGAAATCCAAAGTGGCGGTGGCTACGCAACCCTAAATGACGGGCAAGCTGTAGAGTATGAAGTAGGCGAAGGCCAAAAAGGCCCATGCGCTAATAAAGTAGTACCTTTATAGGCTGCTTGACGCGTAAACGTGGGCAGCAGGAATTCCTGTTGTCCATGCTTACAAATCAGCATGAATGCAAAAATTTGGATTAAAAACACATAGTTCATCTCGCCACAGTGCGATAGAGCTACAAATTGTAAAAGAACAAGCGTCAGCACTCGGAAGGGCTGGAAGAAAATTACGCTTATCACTAGAACGCTATCAGTTGATGGTTTGTGACAATCAGGGATCGAATGAAAATGACTGCTCTGATCAAGAGCGTGACTCGATTTTAGAAATATCAAATAACGTTTGGGAGCTTATGCTGCAACGTGAGTTTCTTGGCTTTACTGAAAATAACTTTAAATGGATCAACCAGAATTACAATGTGCCCGAGCCGGTACTGGTTCGTTTGGGCCAATCCATCAATGGTTTTTCTCAGCGCTCTTGAAGCTATCACTGTTGATAAAGGTGTTCGTTTCTAAAATGACGTATTCAAAGGCGAAAACCCCGGTTCTATTATTACTTAGGGCGGCCCAGTAACCCTGTGGCGTACAATGATCTTTATCGTTTGAGTAGCCATGCTGTGATTAGCGATGATCAAAATCATATTTTGATGCTCAAAGCCAACTATGGAAGTTTCGGCTGGGGCTTACCGGGCGGCGCCTTGGATTCTCAGGAGACGATTCATGGAGCGCTTATTCGTGAGTGCCGAGAAGAGCTAGGCTGCGAAATCAACGTTCAGTACTTGAGCGGTGTTTACTATCATGCGGCGCACAACTCACAAGCGTTTATTTTTCGTTGTCAGCTTGTTAACCCCTTTAACATCAGTTTAAGTGAAGAGCACAGCGAGTTTGTGTATATGGAGGTGGCGGCCATGTCTGAGGTTCAGCGAACGCGTGTGAGTGATTGCCTGAATTACAAAGGCGCTACGGTGAGCGCAAAGTTTTAGTTATGGCCGTTTAGTTTTTTCGCCGACACTGGCTAGAGTGATCGGTTGAGTACTATTGTATCGTCTGCGGCGGCCCACTCTGACCAAGCGCCATCATAGAGTTTGTTGAGTCCGTAGCCACACTCGGCCAGTGCGAGCGTAATAATGGCCGCGGTTACACCAGACCCGCAAGAGGTCACAATCAAAGTTGTTTGATCGATATGGATCTCGTTAAACAATTTTTGTAGTTCGTTCTTGGGCTTGAGTCGACCGCGGTCAATCAAGCTACTGGCGCTCACTGAAATCGACTCGGGCATATGCCCTGAGGGTAGCTCGGGCCGTGGCTCAGGAGCCTTGCCTAAGAAGCGCTCTTTTGGCCGTGCATCGAGCACCACGTATTGTTTACTTGAACTGTTTTCTATTAGCGCGGCTTTGTCGGCGACCATGGCGCTGTTTAGTTTGGCAACGTAGCTGCGTTTTGTTGCTTCATTAAGGCTGCAATCTAACGTAGCTAAACTATCTAAGTCGCCGCCCTGCTCTACCCACCTTGGTAAACCGCCGTCGAGCACTTGAACCTTGTCGTGACCAAACACTTTAAATGTCCACCAAACCCTCGCGGCGGAAAATAACCCAGCGCTATCGTAGACAACGATACGCGAGTCTTTTGAAACCCCTAATTCACTCACGGCCTCTGAAAACTGTGTGGCGTTCGGCAGCATATGGGGCAACCTCGATTCTTGGTCGCAGATCTTGTCTATAGCAAAAAACCGCGCACCGGGAATATGTTGACCGGCAAACTCTTTGTGTGCATCGATGCGTTGCGACGGCAAGTACCAAGAGCTATCGAGTATGACAACATCGTCTTGTTTGATTAGCGATTTAAGTTCTTCGACTGAGCAGAGTTGTGATTGAGTCGTCATATGGTGGGTGTTGGTTTGTAAAAAAATGAAGCAATGCAACGCCGAAACTAGTCGCGTTGATAGCTAAATGGATTGTCGCGTAGTAAAAAAGAGAACGTCGATTCACCGTCGACGGAATAGATCACGGTACCCTCAAATGACTCTTGTCGCTTCGCGCCACCGCTCATAACCATGCGAAACGCCTGCGCGACCCTTGGTAATAATTGAGCATCTACCAAAGGCGTGTTGTGTGCTGGCAATAGGGTTTTGATATTCGGCAGCTCTAATAGCAATCTATCGAGTGACTCACCGTAGGCGGCTAAATCTGTTTCAGGTGCGTATAGCCAAATCGGCCCAGCGTAGACCGTGTCGCCAGTCCATAACAAGCCCTGGTTTCGATCTATGAGAGCAACAGCGTCTGGTGTGTGCCCAGGGATGTGAATGACTTCGATTGCACGGTTTCCCAATTCAAAAACATAGCCGTCATCTACGCGTTTAGTGATGGTGTAGGGCCGACCGATGTGGTTGGTTTCACTCACTCCTTTGGGTAATGGTCGGCACAAGGCATCAGCCGATACTTCGGCTGCAATATCCTTATTCTTAATTCCCCGCTGGCGCTTAGTGGTGAATTCGGTGTCCATGCCGTAAATACGATCAAAGGCGTAATTGCCGCCTACATGGTCATAGTGTGAGTGAGAGTTTATGACCGTGACTGGTTTGTCGGTTAAGCGTTTGACCACGCCATGCAAGTCACCAATACCGTTACCAGTGTCAAACAGTAAGGCTGTAGAGTCACCCTCAATCAAATAAGAAATTGTTTCTTGCCATTGGTGCGGTTCGTAAATGGCCTTGACCCCAGCGGCGACTTGATAGACTTGAAACCACGAGTCGGGGTCGTCCACCCGTTCGAGATTCTGGTATGCGGAACGCGGAAGACGCTTACAAAACTCACCCATTGAATGATTGGGGCTGGGCTCTTCGGCGGTTGCCAGTGGCTCTGCGTGAGCGACCGTTAAACAAGCGTAAGCAATGATTAAGCAGATCAGTGCTACTAAGGTCGTTGAGACGAATTTCATTGTTTTACCGGCGTTTAAATTGTTGGGCCAATCGGGCCATAATCGAATGCAGAGCGTAGCTGGCGAAGAAGTAAAACCTCTTAAGCCCCAGCGGTTTGTCGCCTTGTTGGTAGTGGCTTAATAAGTAGAATATCTTAGTTGCCATGGCGCGCTTTGACGATGAAATTGAATCGTGCCGAGTACGATAAAACACTAATGGCATTGCAAGAACAGCGCTTTTTATGTCATCGCGTTGATGAATGTGCAGCCACGCGAGATAATCTTCTACGCCAACATAGTTTGGTGATTGATTAAACTGAGTGCAATCGAATACCTGCTTAGACATTATAGCGCTTGATGTCACGACCCAATTTTTACTCAGCAATTGATGATGGTCTTTGCGATGAATAGTTTGTGCTACGTGATCAATCGGTGGCGGCGACGGTATGGTGTCTCGAAAGCTAATATGTGCGCTGGATAAAAAATTTAAGCCATGTTGCCGCATCGCTTTAAGTTGTAACTCAAGCTTTCTCGGGTGCCAGACGTCATCTGAGTCAATAAAAGCGAGGTAGCCTCCAGACGCGGCTTGTATGCCCTCGTTTCTGGGCGTGGCCGGCCCGCCAGAGCATGAGGCGCGTTTAATAATCGTTAGCCGGGGGTCGTTAGAAAGTGTGCTAAGACTGGTGATTGTATTGTCAACTGATCCGTCGTCAATGATAATCAGCTCAAGCTCTTGATGTGTTTGATCGAGTACCGATTTTGCAGCCTCGCAGATCCACCCCTGAGAGTTATAGCTTGGTAAAATGACGCTGACAGTCGACATAGGCAGAACCTAGCGCCAGATAGCCAATATTGACTTAAGCGCGGTAAGAAATGCAATCGGCTGGTCAAGCATTAGATGGTGGCGAGCGTGAGGTATGTCAATAATCGGTATATGATCGCCGCCAAGTTCGCGTATGTAGTCGGCTGAGTCTGGCGTAAAGAGCATGCTTTCACGACCGTAGATAATCACTACTCGACCTGGTGTCGCGACAATTTTTTCGCCAATTTTATTCCATTCGTGATTCGCCGAGTCTTCTTTCGGGTAAACACTTGGGCTGAATTTCCATGACCAGCCCCCTTCAACTTGTTTGAGCGAATGGTAGGCCATGAAATCAAACAGCTCCGGTTGTTCCACTGCCTGCGGAGG
>JALZVW010000175.1 GCA_023301745.1 Arenicella sp.
GAAAACTACGTTGGTTTCCCGACTCATATACTGCCGATATGGCGTTTAGATGGCCGGTTTATGCTGCAAAACGCGAATGGCGAATTTGCCGCCGCCGGAGCGAAAGCGGGTGTGCAGAATCGCTACTTTGGCATCAGCCCATTGACGGCTGATTTTAATAATGATGGCTATCCAGACTTAATTCATGTCAATTTGCTTGGGCCGCAAAAAGTATTTCTAAGTAAAGGCGGAGATGCTAACTATTTGAAAGTGAAATTGCCGAACACGGCATCGTCAGTTGGAGCGAAAGTGAAAGTAGATTTGCAAGACGGCTCTACGCTTTACCAAACCTTCGTTGTTGGCGAAGGCTTGTGTTCTGATCAAACTCACATCTTGACGTTTGGCTTAGGTCAGCAAAAGGCGACCAATGTGTCTGTGCGTTATCTTGATGGTCGCGCTGCTAGCAATGCGGGCACTCTCGCCAATCAGTTGATCAATTTATAAACAAAAGGAAGAATGATAATGAAACCTAATTCATTAAGTACCTATTTACTGTGGGCATTAGTACTCTTCGGCTTTGTTAGTGTAGGCAAAGTAAGTGTTGATAATTTTAATGGCCTTGCGTGTCCAAGCTTGCTGATGATCCCTGTCTGTTACATAGTGACGATTAGCTACGGTTTGATGTTGGGCTCACTAATCATTAATCATAATGGATGCAAGCATCATTTCTTTTGTGCCGGATGGGGCGTGGCGTTTGTTATCGCGCTGTTTGCCTCTCTGGCCGAATTGTTTGGTGGTGGCGGTATTTGCCCGTCGACTAGCGGCGGCTTACGTGCAGGCACTTCGATAGGGGTTCCCTTGTGCTACATATCATTAGCCATTTTGGTGGTGATTCTTGTGCTATTTATAAAAGGGCCATATCAAGTGGCATGTGATCTGCATAATAAATCGTCATAGGCCTTTTCTAAATGAGGTCGATATTTGAACGACCTCTTTTTCTCTAGAGGCGATAAAACCAGCGCCGCTGATATGTATAATTCTAAGAAGGTCAGACTTTGCGCTAGTGTGTTAATGCTGTTTATGCATTTAGCTGTTTGGCCCTAGATGCCTCGGCCATTTTTTCAGCATAACTTGCGAGCTTGTTGCGGCAACCATCGCAGCTAATCGATAGCATTCTGATGGCGAGCAAACCCGCGTTCAGTGCATTGTTAATGGCAACCGTGGCAACCGGTATGCCCCTTGGCATTTGTACTATCGACAGCAAGGAATCCATGCCATCTAGGGTGCTTGCGCGCACAGGCACGCCGATGACCGGCAGGGTCGTGCACGATGCGAGCATGCCTGGTAAATGAGCAGCGCCTCCGGCTCCGGCAATGATTACGCTAAAGTCTTGGTCTATGGCCGTTTTAGCAAACTGAATCATGTCGTCAGGAGTGCGGTGTGCTGATAGAACTTGTGCTTGGTAGTTGATATCGAACTCTTTGAGTATGTCTGCTGCGGCCTTCATTACCGGCCAATCTGAGTCCGAGCCCATGACTATTGCTACTTTCATTTTAATTTCCTTGGTGTGCATTAAGTGTTCTATATTTCTAAATTTTGAACTAAGTCTATCGCCCTTTGCTTTTGATTCGGCCCCCATAAATTTATGTGCCCCATTTTACGCTTTACGCGCGATTCACTCTTCCGGTAAAGCGTTAGGCTTGAGTTTTTATCGTTTATACGATCTGTCACATGAGTTGAGTTGAACGGGCCTTCTTTTGTGCCGAGCAAATTAACCATCGTCATTGATTCTTTAGTTAGCTGCGGTTCTCTTAAGGCTAAGCCTGTAATCGCCCGCATGTGATTTTCGAACTGGCAGCAATCGGTGAGGTCAAGAGTGATGTGGCCAGAATTGTGCGGCCTGGGTGCTGACTCGTTGAGTATCAGGCGATCATCATTGGTAACAAAAAATTCGAATGCAAATAAACCTGGCGTGTTGAGCCGATTGAGAATGCGTTTCACTTGTGAGCGAGCGTTCTGCTCCAATTCTTTATTTATTCCAGACGGAAAAGTTACGTAGCGGCAAGTGCCGTGTTCTTGATGTGTTTCTACCGTAGGGTAAAAGACGGCTTGGTTGCGATCTGAAACCGAGATCACCGACAGTTCTTTTTTGAAGTCGACCGCATGCTCGAATAATATGTCTCCTGACGACTTGATTTTCCTATAGATGTTAAGTGCCTGTTCTTTGTTGTTGACTCGGTATGTGCCGATGCCGTCGTAGCCACCTTTGGCTAATTTCAGATACCCTTGGGCATCTAATAAATCATTCTCGCTTTTAACCTCAAAAAAAGTAGCTAAGCCGATACCAAGTTCTTGGAAAAAAAGCTTTTCTGATAATTTGTCTTCAATCAAGCTAAATCGACTGGGTTCAGGTAGCACTCGTGTCGAGCAGCGCAATGCGGCATAGCTTAATAACTTGCCATCGTTGAACTCGTTCTCAAGGGTCACGACATCAGCCGCCTTAAAGAACGCCTGAAGGTCATCGAATTTATTAGGGTCTCCGACAAATACTTGATCGGCTATCGAGCTTGCTGGGCCGCTATGGGAGCTGCCAAAAATGAATACCTTGCCACCTAAACGCTGATAGGCTTGGGTCATCATCATGGCAAGTTGCCCATCGCCAAGGATGCCAACGATGGGTAAATTATTGTTGATATTCGGGCTTGTCATTTTCTAACTCGTAAATTTCTCAGGTCTTAATACGTCGATCTCGTTGCTAAAGGTAACCATCGCGTAGTTATCGTAGTAGGTTTCTTGCAAGTATTGGCTGATGGTCGCGGCCATGGTTGGGCTGCATATTATTTCAACTCGTATATTTGCATTAGCTTCCCACGATGCCCCTCTAAGGCCCCGGTCGCCCCTGCCACGAGCGTTAGTGATTGTGTAGCCTGGCGCTCCGAGTCGGTCGATGTCTCTAACTAGTTGAGACTCTAAGGCCGCTTCTGTGAAGATGGTGATTAACTTTGTTGTTTGATTTTTCATAATTAAAAATTATTCCCAGGTTCAGCTAATGCAAGGCTAACGTGGTGTAAACGTAATTGGCTAGCCAGTAGTAAAGAGGGATTCCGATTAGAATATTAAACGGGAAGGTTATGCCCAGCGATGCGGTGAGAGAGAGTGTTGGATTAGCCTCTGGTACCGAGATCCTCATCGCGGCCGGCACCGCTATATAAGATGCACTAGCGAACAGCGTTGCGAGAATTGCTGAACCACCGACAGATAGCCCAAGGCCAGTTCCTATTAATGTGCCGAAAATGGCAAAGCAAAGTGGCGTGATCACACCAAAGGCGAGCAAGAAAAAGCCGTAGCGTTTGAGGCTACTGAGCTGAGTCGACGTAATTAAGCCCATCTCTAAAAGAAATAGGGCAAGCACACCCTTGAAAAGGCCAAAAAATAGAGGCGAGATTGACTCTACGCCTGATGGACCACTTAGCCAGCCGATAAGGAGGCCGCCGACTAAAAACATCACTCCTTTACCGAGCATTACTTCATGCGCAACGTTTGACCATTGTGTTTTTTTAGAGACGCCTTTGGCTAGAATAATGCCAACCAAAATTGCCGGTATCTCTAATAAAACAACGAACAAGGCCATATGCTCTTCAAATATAATATTTCGGGAATTCATGTACGCGACGGCGACCGCAAAAGTACCCACACTCACCGAGCCATAGTGAGCGGCTATTGATGCTGAGTCAGCGCGAGTGAACTTACCTAGATACCTGAGCGCCGGAAATGCGATGAATGGCAATAAAAAGCCAGCGATTACAATCACTACGATTTGCGGGAGCAATACGCTGAATGGCTGATTAGCCAGCTCGACGCCGCCTTTTAAACCGATGGTTAACAACAATAGCATCGATACAAAGTCGTAGACTTGGCTTGGCAGCCTCAACTCAGACTTTAATGCACCGGCGAGCAAGCCAAAGAGGAAGAACCAAATTACGGGATCAATGGAATTCATTAATTTCTAGGTAACTATTTAATCGCTGAGTTTAATGATGAGCACCACACAAAAAGCTCAGCCGTTAATTGGCCACGCCTTGATCTGCCGGCTGTTCAAGGTAGGTTGGGAAGCATCGAGGTAAGTCGAGGTGGGGGTCTCGTTCTTCGCGTTCTGAGTGAGATTTGAAAGAAGGTTTTGTAGGTTCATCTTTAACTCCGTTGTCTGATTGGGTCTCAGGATCATACGGGTTCTTTTCATTTATTTTATTCGAACATATTTTAAAATATGT
>JALZVW010000176.1 GCA_023301745.1 Arenicella sp.
ATCGAGTGATCGACACTGACGGCTCGCTAATCGAAGAGGGTCGAGACCTCGCTCACCTAAAACAAAGTTACGCCAATTCTGTTCAAGAAAGTGTGCATTCGAATAACGCGCCTGAGCGTCTTAAACTGGAAAGACATTCGATTGAAAATTGGAACTTCGGTGAGCTTGCTGAGGTTACGGACTATCAACACCAAGGCATGACCGTCAGAGCATTCCCAATGCTTAAAACACAAGCAGACGGCACCATATCGCTCTTGGTTAATGACCAATCGCATATCGCTCACTATCACACCTTTCATGCCGTTATCGAGTTAGCGAAAACGGTGTTATCGAGTACCACACAGAAGCAAAGCCTCAAGTACCTGCAAAAAGAATTGATGTCGGTTAAGAGTAAGCCTAAAAATGAAGGCTTAGGATCGCTCGCATCTCAATTAAAGACCGCAAGCCCTAAGACAATCGATAAATCAGAATGGGCACACAAACTGATTAACGCGGGCCTTTCTCAAGCATGCTTCAGTGGCAATGTTGCGGCTATCCGTAGCCAACAAAGTTTCCAAAACGCTCTCTCTGATGGAGCCAAACAGTGGGTGCCGGTTACCACTGAACTAGAAGCCGCTTTAGTCTCAGCGCTGAGACACCGCGATAACGTTTTGCACAACGTGAATAAAACCTCAGTAGATAACATAGCTACCGATCTAGCCTTAGAAGATATCAAGGCACAGATCTACCGAATGTTTGAACCGAGTTTTCTAAGCTACACCGCCTTGAGCACTTTAAAGCAATACCCTCGCTACCTAAGAGCAGTAGAAAGCCGCTTAGAAAAACTAAATTTCGCGAGCAAAACCGTCAGCGAAGAAATGGCCTTAGAGCGTATCCAAAAAGATTTTGATACGAAAATTGATTTACTCAGCCATGCTGAATTAGAACTCGATTTCGTATTCCTTAGTCACCCAGCGTTGGTCGAGTTTAGTAAAATGCTTCAAGAGTGGCGTGTTTCTATTTTTGCCCAACATTTAAAAACACAGATACCTATTTCAGAAAAACGATTAATCAATTTTTGGAATTCAAAGGTCTTGAGCGAAAACTGATAAGGCAACAATGGTGCCATCATAGGTAGTCAGCTAGATCTACTTTTTCATCGCGACACACATTGCGTATTTCGTGTAAGGCGGCCATTTTTTTAAGATGCTGAGCAAGGTGAGTAAAACCCAACGGCGGCTTTTTCAGTTCGTCGGCCCAGACACACAGCATAAACAGAAAATAATCGCAGACGGTTAATGTGTCGCCGGCCAAAAATTCGTGCTGTTTTAATTGTGAATCAATCACGGCTAAGATATTAATTAATCGACCCTCGACGGCTTCTAGCACATTTGCAGCGAGCGCATCGTTCGCGACATACCGCTGCGGATAGAAATACACCATCAACTCGGCTTGAAGAGTATTGGTCAAATACATCATCCATTGGTAGAACAAAGCCCGGCTTGGGGTTACATCACGGGGAATCAAATTTAATTCGGGATGCTTTTCCGCCAGATACAAACATATCGCGGGGCTTTCGCACAGCACTAGATCGCCATCAAGCAAGGTTGGTATACGGCCTGACGGGTTTAATGCCAGATAGCCAGAGCTCTTTTGCGCTCGAACCTCTCTGTCGACCAACACCAGCTCACAAGGAGCACCAATTTTATCCAACAAGAAGCGTGGAGCCATGCTGGCATTCAAAGGGTAGTAATATAATGTGTACATAGCTGATCTCGGGCAAAGGTATTTCTCAAAAAAAAGAGCTCCACAAAGGAGCTCTTTTAAAATCGACTAAATCAACAACATTTAACTAAACGATTTAATACCAGGGTAGACAGCCAAATCGCCTAACTCTTGTTCAATGCGTAGCAATTGATTGTACTTAGCGACACGATCTGAACGGCATAATGAACCGGTTTTGATCTGCCCTGCCGCGGTAGCCACGGCTAAATCAGCAATCGTTGTATCTTCCGTTTCGCCTGAGCGATGAGAGATCGTGGCTTTGTAGCCAGCATCGTGCGCCATTTGAATCGCGTCTAGCGTTTCTGTTAGCGAGCCGATTTGATTAAACTTAATCAAAATCGAGTTCGCAACGCCTTTATCGATACCCTCTTGTAAGATACGCGTGTTGGTTACGAAAAGGTCATCGCCGGTAAGCTGAATATCACTGCCAACACTTTTAGTGTGGGCGGCCCAACCAGCCCAATCATCTTCGGCCATGCCATCTTCAATTGTGATGATCGGGTACTTTCGAACCCAGGCTTCTAAGTACTCAACAAACTCATCTGAGCTGAGCGATTTATTCTCGGCGCTGAGGTGGTATTTACCATTAGAATAAAACTCAGTACTGGCAACATCAAGGCCGATCATAATATCTTCACCGGCTTTGTAGCCGGCGTTTTCGATCGCCTGAATAATGATACCAACAGCGGCTTCGTTACTGTCGAGATTTGGTGCAAAACCACCTTCGTCGCCAACAGCGGTACTCAAGCCCATGTCGTGAAGAACCTTCTTTAAAGAATGAAACACTTCAGCGCCTGCGCGCAACGCTTCTTTAAAGCTCGGCAAGCCGGTTGGCAAAATCATAAACTCTTGAAAGTCGATCGAGTTATCGGCATGCTCACCACCGTTAATGATGTTCATTTGCGGCACTGGCATGGAGTACGTATCGTTACCAAACAATTGAGCAAAGTGGGCGTAAAGTGGAATGCCTTTACTCACTGCAGCGGCTTTAGCAACGGCTAATGAAACGGCCAATATAGCGTTTGCACCTAATTTAGATTTGTTATCCGTGCCGTCTAAATCAATCATCAATTGATCGACCGAGCGCTGATCTAAGGCGTCTTTGCCTTTTAGTGCTCCGGCTATTGCGCCGTTGACATTGTTTACTGCGGCGGTCACGCCTTTACCTAAATAACGACTTTTATCGCCGTCACGAAGCTCTAGGGCCTCAAGCGAGCCAGTTGATGCGCCCGAGGGTGCGACCGCACGACCAAAAGAGCCATCAGCCAAGGTAACATCGGCCTCAACGGTTGGATTACCACGCGAATCTAAGATTTCACGTGCAAGAATAGTTTGAATAGTAGACATGCTTCTTCCTCAAATTTTGAGTATAAAGTTAGTGTTTGGTTAATTCAGAAAATGATCTTAAGACAGTTCATTTTCTAAAAAACCACCAGCTTTCGTGGACTGGTCGATTTGTTGCAGAACAATAAGTAAATCTTTTAAGCGTTGTGTGGGCATCGCATTAGGGCCATCGCTTTTGGCGTTGGCTGGGTCAGGATGGGTCTCCATAAACAAGCCAGCGACCCCGGCAGCAACGGCCGCTCGAGCTAATACTGGGACAAATTCGCGCTGGCCACCCGATCGGTCGCCTTGGCCACCCGGCAACTGCACTGAATGAGTGGCATCAAATACCACCGGGCACCCTGTCTCGCGCATTTGCGCTAAACCACGCATATCAACCACTAAGTTGTTATAACCGAACGACGCGCCACGCTCACACACTGTGATTCGGCCTTTACCACCCGCGGCTTCGGCTTTCTTGGTGACATTAACCATTTCAGGCGGCGATAAGAATTGGCCTTTTTTAATATTAGCCGGAATACCGCAAGCGCCAACGGCTTCGATCAGATCGGTTTGACGACACAAAAATGCTGGAGTTTGAATCATGTCAACATACTTGGCCGCAAGGTGAACTTGCTCGGGGGTATGAACGTCAGTCAATACTGGCATGCCAACGGTTTCGCGCACTTCTTGTAAAATCTCTAAACCTTGCTGGATCCCTGGGCCACGAAAGGACGTGCCAGAGGTGCGGTTTGCTTTGTCAAAAGACGATTTATAAAGAGCATTGATGCCTAACTCACCGGTGATATCTCGAATCATTTTCGCGGTTTCTAGCGCATGCTCACGAGACTCAATCACACATGGGCCGGCAATCAGGAAAAACGGTTGATCAAGGCCAACTTCAAAATCTGCAATTTTCATAGGAATAATCTCTATTAAGTCTTTTCTTTTTGAGTGCGAGCGGCTTCCACATAGGACGTGAATAACGGGTGTCCATCACGCGGGCTGGAGGTAAACTCTGGGTGAAACTGTACGCCAACAAACCATGGATGATCGGCTATTTCTACGGTTTCAACTAAGTCGTCATCAGACACGCCACCAATGACTAAACCGGCATCGACTAATTGTTCGCGCAGCATATTATTGAACTCGTAGCGATGACGATGGCGTTCAACAATGCTGTCTGAACCATAAACGGCTCGTACTTTTGAATTTTCTGCTAGGTGACATTTCTGCCCACCTAAACGCATAGTGCCGCCAAGATCGGAGCTTTCGTTTCTAACTTGCACATTGCCTTGCTCGTCAGTCCACTCTTCGATCAGGGCAATGACTGGGTAAGGCGTATCTTTATTGAATTCAGTACTATTGGCATTTTTCATACCGGCAATATTACGGGCATAATCAATAACGGCCACTTGCATACCTAAGCAAATCCCCAGATAAGGAACCTTATTCTCACGGGCATAACGTGCGGCCATGATCTTGCCTTCGGTACCACGGTCACCAAAACCGCCGGCCACTAGAATTGCGTCGTTACCTAATAATATCTCGACACCCTTGTTTTCTATCTCTTCAGCTTCAATATAATTAATATTGACCTTAGTTAGTGTTTGAATACCCGCGTGTATCAGCGATTCAGACAACGATTTATAAGATTCAGTTAAACCAATATATTTACCAACTAAAGCGACATTCACTTCACCCGTTGGATTAGCCTCTCTCTCGACCACTCGCTCCCATTCAGATAAATCGGCCGGTGGGCAATCTAAGCGAAAGTGTTTTACCACTAACTCGTCAACGCCTTGATCACGATACAACAGCGGAATTTCGTAAATATTGCCGACATCGACTCCAGAGATAACCGCCTCTTGGACCACATTGGTGAATAATGCAATTTTGCGCTTTGCAGCTTCAGGCAGCGGTTCACTAACCCGGCATAATAAGATGTCAGGCTGAATACCAATGCTTCGAAGCTCCTTAACGGAATGCTGAGTAGGCTTAGTTTTGATCTCGCCCGCCACGGCAATATAGGGCACCAAGGTCAGGTGCATATACAATACGTTTTCGACGCCTTTTTCAATGCGCATTTGCCGAATCGCTTCTAAGAACGGCAATGACTCGATATCACCAACCGTGCCACCAATTTCAACCAATGCGACATCAACCTCACCCGCACCATCTTCGATGGCTATCTTCATTTCATTGGTGATGTGCGGAATAACTTGTACTGTACCGCCCAAGTAATCGCCTCGGCGCTCCTTTCTCAGAACACGTTCATAGATGCGGCCGGTAGTGAAGTTGTTCTTTTGGGTTAATTTGGTACGAATGAAACGCTCGTAATGCCCTAAATCAAGGTCTGTTTCAGCACCATCGTGGGTTACAAAAACCTCACCATGCTGCATAGGGCTCATTGTCCCAGGATCAACGTTGATATACGGGTCTAGTTTCATAAGAGTCACTTTCAACCCTCTGGACTCAAGAAGGGTGGCCAGCGACGCCGCGGCAATGCCTTTTCCAAGAGAAGATACAACTCCCCCTGTTATAAATACGTATTTAGTCATCGAATATATGTGATGTGTTTGAAAGCGTATCGAGACACAGAAAAACACGCGAAAAAGCTGTTTTGTGCAGTGCTCCAGAAGGTTCTATATGATACTTGAGGCGTCGATTAGGAACAATCGGTTTCAGGCTCTTATGCCAATTATTTGCGCGCTAGACAAGCCAAGCGGTCAAACTAAACGGTGACGCTACGCACACCTTTTTAATAAGGACAGTCCAACGATACCCAATCAGAGTGCAATTGTTGATCAATCGGTGCTATGACCACATCGTTTTCAGCGTGACTCATGGTTAGTAGTGGCAAGGCCTGACGCCTCCATGGCGGGATGCCAATATCTTGCATCCATTTTTTTAAATTCAGGCTGTGACCTTGCAAAGCCTTAGGGTTAGTCACTTCGGGCTTCGCAGCCAAACGCAAGCTTGCTGTGCTATTAGAGAGAATCAACTCTCTTAATTTTTGTGTGGCACCTACACGCAACTTATTTTCGAATAAGCCAACTGGTTGTTCAACGTTAGGCCACCTTATTGAATTAAATTGATGTTGTACTTCCTGTGCTGGCATGACATACATAAAGCCTTTATAAAACCTGAATTGGCACCCAGCTTCTTGCAATACGGCGGTACTAGCCGGCGGTTTACTAATCGCCAGCATTAGCTTAGCTAAGAACCGTCGGCTCGGCGAATGAAGCTTTAAACTGTCAAGCCAGAAGCGCACAAGATTAGCCTGACGCGCTGGCGTTAAATGCCCCAGATCATCGATACAGAGGGCGTGAGACTGGTCTAGCGGATGAATTGGGTGTTCGCGAACGTCAACCAAATCACAAATAGCTACCTCGCGTAATAGGCCGTTTTCTTGCTCTAGATTTGCCGCCGCACGCGCAATATTATGAATGGCATCGGCTCTAAAGGCCTGCAATGCCGGTAGCACCTGATGCCGAATTTCATTTCGAGAGTAAGTTTGATCTTGATTACTTGGATCTTCTACCCATTGCAAATCATGTTTGTCGGCGTAATCGACCACTTGTTGCTGATCAAAATTTAACAAGGGGCGAATCAACTTGGCGCCAAAAAACGGTCGCTCAGCGCGTAAACTAGAAAGCCCTTTACTCCCTGCGCCGCGCATTAAATTAAATAAAAAGGTTTCAGCTCTATCTTGCCTGTGGTGCCCTGTCATAAGCACTGAGCCATAGTCTACTTGCTCACTAAACCACTGATAACGAGCGTCTCGTGCCGTTGCTTCAGAGCTCGAATCTAAGTTTAGAGAAGTTTGCTTAAGAGGAACGTTCAACAAATCACAGACTTTCGCGCAATGCTCTGCCCAGCGACTAGAGTCACATTGTAAATTGTGAGAAACATGCAATGCGGTCAGGTCAAACCGGTATTGCTCCTGCAGTTGGGACATAAGATGCAACAGCACGGTTGAGTCTACGCCGCCACTAAACGCGACATAAAATCGACTCTGGTGGTCGAGGTTTAACCCCTCGAAAAGTTCCTCCCCAAACTTTTTAACACAAAGCATCATAAGCCTACACCCGTTTTTCAATATTGCTGAATTCTATAACATTCAAATCGGCTCAAATTAAGGTCAGCCGAATCAATGGTCGAACTCTAATAAATATTAGCTGGGTCTCAGATTAAAACTTCTCAGCGCCCAACGCCCAGGCTGCACTATACACATCATGGTCGCTTCTATTAGCCGTGGCATGCCACAATCCACAAGGACTTGCTTCTGCAAAAAAATAGATTCAGCAGAGACAATGGCACTAAGCCGACTCTAAAATTACTTATGATGTATTTTAATAACCCGCATAAATTATAACATCAAGTCAAAAAACATTGAAAGAGCAACAACTTAGAAACATTCTCTAAGATATTAGCTTACATATTGCTAGTAAATCAGCCTAATATTTGGCTGCCCAACAATAGATTCAAGCTGTTCGAGCATTAGCTTATTCGGAACAATTCGCCAATCATGGGCAATATCTAGCTTGCAGACGCCATTGGGAGTTCGGTATTCAAAGCCAACTCCACACTGACCATACTCATTGCGAGCCAATATCTTTTTGAGCGTGGCGACCGTATTTTCGTCCATTTGCTCGGAGGCTATTTGAATCTGCATATGCCTTGCGAGGTGACCGCGAGCTTGCTCGATATCAAAGAGCTCATCGGCCGAAATACGTATGTCATCATTAAAAAAGTTATGGCTCGCTTTTCCTTTGATCACCAACACCTTGTCTTTATGAATCACGTCGCGGCGCTGATCATATAATTCGCCAAACACCCCTACTTCGACGCGAGCGGTCTTGTCGTCAAGAGTAAGAAATGCCATTCGAGAACCGGACTTAGTGTTCATGGTTCGCGCGCCAACCACCAAGCCAGCCAGCGTTACCGATTTTTTGCCCTTACCTTGGCCCACATCAATGTCAATAAGCCGGCAAGAGGTGAATTGGTCTAATTCCTGAATATACATATCGATGGGATGGCCGCTTAAGTACAAACCTAACGTCTCCTTTTCGGCCGCCAATAAATCTTCTTTCTTCCATTCGGGTACGTTCTGATATGTTTGAACTGTTTCCACTGGCGCTGAAATTCCAAACATATCATTTTGGCCGGCGAGCGCACTCTTAGCTTGCTGGTTAGCGGCTTCTAATGCCAGGCCAACACTCTCAACTAGACTAGCGCGATGAACGCCAAGTTCGTCGAGTGCACCCGCACGAATCAAGGCTTCAAGCGCTCTGCGGTTGACCCTTTTAACATCGACGCGCGCGCATAAATCATACAGGTCTTTAAATGGCCCGCCAGCTTCACGCGCCTCAATAATATTTTCGATAACAGGCCGACCAATGCCTTTAATCGCGCCAAGACCATAGACAATGTGCTTATCGTCAGTGGCGACAAATTGGTATTGACACAAATTAATATCAGGGTGCTGAACAGCCAACTTCATTTCATTGGCTTCGTTCAACAATATCACCACCTTATCAGTGTTCTCCATATCGGCAGACATACACGCCGCCATGAACTGCGACGGGTAATGTGCTTTGAGCCAGGCGGTTTGATAGGCAATTAAGGCGTACGCGGCCGAGTGACTTTTGTTAAAGCCATAGGCCGCAAAATACTCCATCAAATCGAATACTTCTTTTACGATTTCAGGTTCTACATTTCGTTCGGCCGCGCCCTGTTCAAAAATTGCTCGCTGCTTGGCCATTTCTTCAGGCTTCTTTTTGCCCATCGCTCGACGCAGAATATCGGCGCCGCCGAGTGAATAACCCGCCATCACTTGAGCAATACTCATCACTTGCTCTTGATAGAGAATAATACCCTGCGTGTTGTTGAGAATTGGCTCGAGCATTTCGTGAGCGTATTTAGTTACTTCTTTACCATGCTTACGATCGCAGTAAACCTTCTCCATTCCCGCACCAAGTGGGCCTGGTCTATAAAGCGCTACCAACGCGACAATATCTTCGAATTGATCTGGTTTAAGATTCTTAATCAACTCTTTCATACCAGACGATTCCAACTGGAATACAGCCGTCGTCAAGCCGTCTTTAAGCAAGTTATAGGTTGGCTTGTCGTCTAACTCAAGTTTGGTAATATCGAGGCTTTCTTCGCCATTTTGCACTCGTTGTACATTAATCGCTTTTACGGCCCAGTCGATAATAGTTAGCGTCTTTAAACCTAAGAAGTCGAATTTCACTAAACCGACTGTTTCCAAGTCATCCTTGTCGTATTGAGATACGATCTGGTCACTACCGTGTTCGCAATAAAGAGGCGTAAAGTCGGTCAAGTTGGTGGGTGAAATGACCACACCACCGGCGTGCTTACCGACATTTCTGGCGAGGCCTTCAAGCTTAAGAGCCATGTCTATCAGCTCGGTAATCTCTTCTTCATTGTCGTAACGATCTTTAAGCTCTGGCTCTTGATCGAGGGCTTTTGTCAAGGTAATGCCGAGGTCAAACGGAATCAGCTTTGCAATGCCATCAACATGACCATACGACATGCCCATAACCCGCCCAACATCACGAATGACGCCCTTGGCGGCCATGGTTCCGTAGGTGATGATTTGCGAAACTTTATCGCGGCCATATTTCTTAGCAACATAATCGATAACACGTTCTCGGCCTTCGATGCAAAAATCGACGTCGAAATCGGGCATCGAAACACGCTCTGGATTCAAGAATCGCTCAAACAGTAAAATATGTTCGATTGGATCTAGGTCAGTAATTTTAAGCGCATAGGCCACAATTGAGCCCGCACCTGACCCTCGACCAGGCCCAACGGGCACATCATTTTCTTTGGCCCATTGAATGAAGTCTGCAACAATTAAAAAGTATCCGGGAAATCCCATTTCAAAAATAATCTTGAGTTCGAACTCCATGCGAGCTTGGTACTCGGCTCTCATTTCTGGGCTAGGCCCTGTTGGAAATCGTCGGTGCAGCACAACCTCCAAGCCAGCAAACGATTCGTTACGCAGGTGTGACTCAATCGTTTGGCCTTCGGGCACAGGAAAATCAGGCAAGAAGTATTCGCCCATACGAATAACGAAATTACAGCGCTGAGCAATAAGCACGGTATTTTCAATCGCACTAGGTATGTCAGCAAATAACTCGATCATTTCCTGCGAGTTTTTATAGTATTGCTGACGCGTATGATGCACCGCTCGGCGAGTATCGTTTAGCACTCGGCCTTCATTAATACAAACCCTAACTTCGTGCGAATCGAAATCGTCTTCACGCATAAAGTGCGCGTCATTGGTTGCCACTAATGGAATGTTAAATTTAGCAGCAAGTTGTGCTGCTTCAGAAATGTACTCTTCTTCGTGTGAGCGCCCGACACGCTGAATCTCAATATAGAAACGCTCAGGGAACAATGCTTGATACTGTGCAATGATCTCCTCACGGTGATTATCACGACTGGCCATGATCGCGCCGCCGAGCTCTCCTCGAATACCACCCGATAGGCAAATTAACCCATCGGTTTTACCGGTCAGCCACTGCTTTTGAATAATAGGCTTGCCTTGAGCTTGACCTTCACGAAATCCACGTGACAATAGCTCAGACAGATGAACGTACCCTACTTCGTCTTGCACCAACAACACCATGATATAGGGTTGAGTAACCTTGTCCGGATTCTCAATGAAAACCTCGGCGCCAATCAAAGGCTTGATACCTTGAGCCATACACTTGTTGAAGAACTTCACCGCGCCATACAGATTACCCATATCGGTCAGTGCAACGGCGGGCATTTGATTAGTGCGCGTTTGATCAATCAACGCTGGCAGGCGGATCATGCCGTTTACGAGTGAATACTCTGAATGGACATGGAGGTGAACGAATGTTTTTGGCATGACCAAATTATAAACCGATCACAGATTTTTCGAAGGCTTTTGTAGACTAAGATTGAAAATAATAATCTTGACTTGAAATTGAAGAGCTATTTACAACAAGTTTTTTACTGGGGCAAAGCTACGTCGATGAATCGGCGTTATACCAAATGTCAAAAGCGCCTCACGATGTTGCTTAGTGGGGTAACCGCTGTTTCGCTCAAAGCCGTAGTTTGGGAAGCTTTCAGCGTATGCAGTCATCAATTGATCGCGAGCGACCTTCGCAATAATCGACGCGGCCGAGATCGACGGTTCAATGCCGTCGCCGCCAATAATCGCTTGGGCGGGAATACCAAAGTCTGGCGCTCGATTACCGTCAACTAAGACTTTATCAACATCAATCGCTAAGCCCGCAACGGCTCGCTGCATTGCCAACATAGTTGCTTGCAAAATATTAAGTTCGTCTATTTCGGCTACCGACGCATCGCCCAGAGACCATGCGAGCGCTTGTTCTTTGATCGCAATCGACAAGCTTTCACGTTTTTTATGAGTTAATTTTTTCGAATCAGTTAAACCGGGCAAATCGAATTTAGCCGGCAGCACCACGGCAGCCGTTACTACGGGCCCGGCAAGAGGGCCTCGACCGACTTCGTCAACACCGGCGATAATCATTGGGCTCTGCCTGAGTGAGTGGCGAGCAAAGACTCAATTGCATCGCAGGCTAGCTCTCCAGAATCTTCGCTAAGTAATGGCGCTATCTCAGCCAATTTTTGGTGCATAGAATCATATGCTTGATCGCTATCTAATAATTTGACAACCTCGAGCACCATATTATCGGCCGTGGCATCACCTTGAATTAACTCAGTAACAATTGGCGGGCTAATTAAATGATTTGGCATTGAGAAATGCTCCACCTCCATGGTGCGGGCTGCCAGCAACGCCTCAAACTTAGCAACCTTGTACATCACAACCATTGGCCTAGCAAACAACGCAGCCTCAAGTGCGGCGGTTCCCGATGCTAGGACGGCTAAATGCGAGTGTGCTAAAACATCGCGAGAGTGCCCCAAAATAACCTTTACCGGTGTTGTCTCACTGCCTAGCTCGTCAACTAAATAACGATATAGTTTCTCCGACGCCGCTGGAATAACAAACTCTAGATCAGGATAACGGCTAGAGAGTGATACACAAGCTTCTAACATAATCGGTGCCAAACGCGACACCTCGCTCATGCGACTGCCAGGCAGAATTGCAAGCAACTTTTTATTTTCAGATAAACCAATTAGACGCCTAACATCTTCACTTACCTCCCAGCCTAATACTGACTTAGCTAAAGGATGGCCAACGTATTTTACCGACGTATTATGTTTCCTGTAAAAGGTCTCTTCAAACGGAAACAGCGTGAGCATTAAGTTGATTGCACGCTTTATCTTAATGATACGTTTACCGCGCCAAGCCCATACGGTAGGACTAACATAGTGCACCGTCGGTATACCTGCATCCTTAAGTTGTATCTCTAAGCTGAGGTTAAAGTCAGGCACATCAATACCAATAAACACATCAGGCTTCCATGCGAGCATGTGATTACGAATAGTCTTGCGAATCTTTAAAATTCCAAACAATCCTTTAATTACGCCAGCAACTCCCATAATGCTGATTTTGTCCATTTCAGCGAGAGACACAGCCCCTTGCTGTTGCATTAAAGGGCCCGCTAGACCGACAAACTCAGCATCAGGATAGCGTCGCTTAAAGGCTTTAATGAGTTCACTACCTAAGTAGTCACCCGATTTTTCTCCCGCTACAATTCCAATTTTCATGATGGTTCCTTATGTAGCTCAGGCACCCGAGTTACCGGGCATAATTCAACGAATAACACCGCGCTTTGAAGCCTTAATGAAATCGATCATCCCTTGTGCCTGAGAGCTCTCCCACTGATGGGTGGCGAGCTCTTCAAGGGCATGCGCCATAGTATGACCCGAGCGATAAACGGTTTTATACGCGCGCTTCAACTCTAGAATCGTGTCTTTATCAAAACCACGACGGCGTAAACCTCTAATATTAATACCATGCGTAATCGCCTTATTACCGGCAACCAACATGTAAGGAGGAACATCGAGCGTACAATATGTATTTACACCGCAAAAACTGTGTTCACCAATACGAACAAATTGATGCACCAGTGTGTACCCGGCTAAAACGACATAATCGCCTACACGCACATGACCGGCTAAACTGGCATTATTTGAAAACAAAAGGTCTGAGCCGAGACGGCAATCATGGGCGATATGAACATAGGCCATAAACAGATTATTATTACCAATAATCGTAATACCTTCGTCGTCCATCGTTCCGCGGTTTACCGTGATGTTTTCACGAAAAACGTTGTTATCGCCGATCTGTACCCGCGTTGGCTCTCCCTTATATGAGACAGACTGAGGTTCACCACCGATTGCGGTGAATGAAAAAACTTGATTGTTGGCACCTAATTCGGTGTGGCCGTCTACCACCACATGAGACCCGAGCTTAGATCCATCACCTATTTTAACATGACTTCCAATAACGGAATACGCACCGATAGTGACGTCAACGCCCAACTCGGCTCCAGCTTCTATAACCGCGGTTGGGTGAATTTCTACGCCCATCCGACTAAGCCTCAAGCTGTTTAAAGGTGAACATTAATTCCGCTGATGCTGCGATTTTACCATCGACTTTAGCAACGCCTTTACACTTCCACATATTTTTAATTTTACGCACTAACTCGACCTCAAAAATCAATTGATCTCCAGGTTCGACCGGGCGTTTAAAGCGCGCCTTATCAATGCCGGTAAAGTAGTAAATACGATTCGAGGTATCAACATCTTCAGCGCCATAGCTAGCCATTAACGCGGCCGCTTGAGCCAATGCTTCAATAATCAAGACACCAGGCATGACAGGTTGGTTAGGAAAATGTCCTTCAAAAAATGGTTCGTTGTAGGTCACGTTTTTAAGTGCCACCATGCTTTTTTCCGGAACCGCCTCTAACACGCGATCGACTAACAGAAACGGGTAGCGATGCGGAAGAAAGTTTTTAATTTGATGTATGTCGAGTAAGGCCACTTGGCTGATCCTTTTAGAAATTGAGTAGAACGTAAAAGACTTCCGTAGTGGAAGCCTTTCATATAAATAACAGGCGAAAGTACTATTTCTTCCTATCACTAACCCGGTGAATATAATTGCACCGGGCAAGATGTTTAGGCAATGACTATTTAAACAATCAAGTTAGGCTTCTAACGGCTTTATCCTGCTACTAATTTTCGATGATTTACCACTATTTTGAAGACATTCGCTGCAAAACTTTTTGCGTGATGTTGACCTTGGGGCCAGCGTACAAAACGCCACTACGCAAAATCAAGTCATAGCCTTCTTCTTCAGCATATTTACGCACTTCTTCATCAACCGAGCTTTGAATTTTACGAACTACTTCGTTACGTCGAACATTTGCCAAACGCTCAGTGTCCTCGGCCAGCAGTTGTAATTCACGGCGCTTACTTTGGAATTCTAATTGTTTATTCTTATATTCTTCGTCTGAGTAAATTGTGCCCGCATTTTTACTTATATCTTCTTGAAGCTTGACCAAGGCTGTGCGTTTATCCGCAATTTCCTTCTCTTTTGGTGCAAATTCGGCGCCAAGCTTTTGAAACTCTTTTTGCACCGCTGGTAACGATTCAAGAATTTTCCGTGCATCGTATACACCAATTTTAAGTTCAGCTGACGCAACAGACGCTTGCATACAAACAAGCATTGCGGTGAACACGATTAGACTGCGTTTTAACATTTCTTATTACCTTTAATTTCTTATTATCTAAATACTCTTCAACCCGCAAAAATTAATCAGGAGTTGACAAATTTGACTGCATTACTCGTAAGCACTTTTAGTTGATCAATTAAACCGACTAAAACAGTTATTGAATTAGACTGCCGACACTAAACTGAAATTTCTCTATTTCATCACCAATAATGCCATTCAACGGATCCTCTTCAACTTCATTAAGTGGAATAGAATAGCTTATCGACAGCGGGCCTACAGGCGATATCCAGTTAAAGCCAACGCCAGCCGAAAAACGTATGTCGCCAAAGTCGATACTCTCGTCATTCGAAAAGACTTGGCCACCATCAATAAAGAGTTGTAAACGCTTATCTAGCGCGCCATCACCGACCGGCAGTAATAAGGTGGCGTTCAACAATACTTGCTTGGCACCGCCAAATGGCTGAGGGTTAACACCAGAGTCTCTAGGGCCTAAAGAACGTGCTTCGAAGCCACGTACAGAACGCGCACCGCCAGCAAAATAATTTTTGAAGAATGGTAAGCCATCCGTATCACCGTAACCATCACCATACCCAAGGTCGGCACTCAGTTTGATCGCCGCTTTGCGCGTAATTGGATAGTAATAATCAGCTTCAAGATTTAAGCGGTAATACTCAAGATCACTGCCTGGCGCGGTTACCTCAGCCGCTAACCGAAAGTTCTTACCTGAGGTTGGGTACAATAAACTATCACGGGTATCGTGAGCAAAAGCGGTAGTTATTGTGAATAATGTATTTTCAGGATTTTCTTCAACAAATTCAAGAACCTCTGGCACCGAAAACAATCCAGCGCGAAGGTCAATTTGCTCTAAGCCAGCCCCTAAGGAAAATGAATTATTTTCATTAATTGGGAACAAGTAACGAACATTTACCCCAACCGATTCAGTTAGAAACGATGACGTGTTTGCCTCTTCAAAGTCAATCGTACGGCTCGTTATACCGATAGTTCGGCTGATACCGCTTTTGGTGTGGTAGGGATTGGTATATTGCAAGCTAATCGACTCTTGAATGTCTGAACGCTGCACATTGAAGTTTAGCTGATTGCCGGTTCCGAACAAGTTTGACTGTGAGACACTCGCCTGAATCAAAGCGCCGTCGTCACCCGAAAAACCTAGGCCAAATAGAAACTGACCTGTCGGTCGCTCCTTAACCACAACCTCAAGATCAACTTGATCTTCACGGCCCGCAACCGGCACCGTTTCGATTTCAACTTCATCGAAAAAACTTAAGCGTTGCAAACGAACTTTAGAGCGGTTAACTCGGCGAGGTGAAAAGGCCCCGCCTTCTGTTTGTCGTAACTCACGACGAATAACGTCATCATTGGTTAACTTGTTACCAACAACATCAATACGCCGAACGTAGACACGACGGCCCGGTTTAATATTAATTGAAAACGCAATCGTATTATCTTCACGGTTAACATCGGGCACCGGTACGACTTCAGCATAAGAGTAGCCTTCTTCAGCCAGGCGATCACCAATAAACTCAATAGTGTTGTCCACATCGCGACGTGAATATGTGCGCCCTGGCGCAATAAATACATACGGCAGCAGCTCGGCTTCAGGCACCACTAACTGGCCATTCAGAACAAAGCTAGAGACACTGTAACGTTCGCCTTCATCAACATTAACCGTCAAGAAAATACCGTCTTTTTCAGGCGAGATACTGACTTGATTCGAGGTAATATTGAAATCCAGAAAACCTTGGTTCTGATAAAAACTGCGCAAAGTTTCTAAATCACCCGATATCTTTTCTTTTGAATACTGATCGGCTGAACCCCAGAACTTCCAAAACGGAACATTATCGGTCGATTTAAATTCATCGCGCAGCATCTTGTCACTAAAATAATCATTACCAACAATGTTGATTTTTTTAATTTTCGCTGTCGGGCCTTCCTTAACATGCAGCTTAACCTTTACTCGGTTTCTCGGGAGGTCGACCACTTCGGTACCAACCTGCGCATTGTATTTTCCTTGATTTAAATATTGACGTTTGAGCTCTTGTTTAACTTGCTCTAATACGTTTGGCTGGAACACGCGGCCTTCAATGAAATCGTTACCCGCGAGCGCCTCACGTAATGATTCTTCTTTAATCAATTTATTGCCAGCAAACTCGATCTGAGTAATAGATGGGTATTCGACCACATCAATGACAATAGCCGTGCCGTCAGTACTTAGCTCAATATCCTTAAAGAAGCCGGTTTTATAGAGTTCTCTAATTAGATCAGAAGACTGTGATGGTTCGAACGTGTCGCCAACCTTAATCGGAAGGTAGTTAAAGATTGCCCCTGCTGAAATACGCTGCAAACCTTTAACTCTGACATCCGACACCAAAAACGATTGTTGCGCAATAGCGCTGCTCGCGATGGCGATGGTCGCTAAAGATATGACAATTATTCTGACGCACAGTGTTCTAATCATAGAGTCCTCAATAGCCTTTCGCTATTTGGTGGTAGTCAATTGCGACAGCTCAAACACGACTTGATGAGATGAGAGTACGCAAAAAACGTTTATTTATTATCGTTTGTATTCGTTTTCAGCAGGCTCGAAGCATACGAACCCAGCTATTTTTTCGATGATGGTAATTCTAATTGAATATTTTTAAAATATCATTATAAAAAGCAAGACTCATCAATCCTGCCAACATGAGCAAGCCAAAGGGCTGTACCGCAATAAATGCCTTTTGAGCAATTCGTTTGCCAGCAAAAACTTCGACCACGTAGCTGGCTAAATGCCCGCCATCTAACATGGGTATTGGCAATAAATTCATAACGCCCAAGCTGATACTGATCAACGCGAGAAAATAAAGGTAAGTAGTAAAGCCTACTTGAATAGCCTGACCCGCTACATCGGCGATCATCAATGGCCCGTTAACGTTCTTATGTGACACCTGCAAGGTAATCATTTTACCAAGCATTCGTAAGGTCAAGGTCGACATCAACCAAGTTTGATTGGCGCCATACGCCAAGGCATCGAATGGAGAACGCTTAATTTCTACAATTTGGTCCGCTCGTAACGGCAGCACTTTAGGACCTACACCGAGCAGGCCCACCATTTTCTCACCCGATTCGACACTTTTAGGCGTGATAGTCATCGACACCTCGGCTCTGTCTCGCGTAACCGTGATTAACAATGGCTTACCTGCGGCTGGCTGAACTGTTGACGTTAGGTCACGCCAAGTATCAATAGGAGTACCGTCAATCGTGACGAATTTATCGCCGGGCTTCAAGCCTCCCTGTGAAGCGGCCGAGCCAGCGGCAACGCGTTCAATTTCAGTGGTAATGACGGGTGACTCACCAACAAAGCCAAGTTGGCGCATTAAGCTGGCTGGATTTACTTTGTAAATAGGAATCTGCGCAGTTGAAATAGTCACCGTCGAAACGGTGCCGACAGAATCGATCTCAAGCTCAATCGGCTTTCGTTTGAGCACTTGATTGAATATATAAAGGTCATATTCGGCCAAGAAACGCGCGGGCTTGCCGTCAACGCTCAAAAGCGTATCCCCGGCTTTGACCCCAGACTGAGCTAAAATAGAGTTCTCTGTAACATTGCCAAATGTCGCCACTTGTCGCTCAATAGTCTGCATACCCAACAGCGTGAATAATACGATGGCGAACAAAAAGTTAATCGCGGGACCGGCAGCAACAATTAAACTGCGCTTCCATATAGGCTGGTTGTCGAACGCTCTATGCGCCTCCTTTGGGTCAACAGGATCAGCCGCCGTGCCCTCACCCAGCATCTTAACGTAGCCCCCCAGAGGAATACGAGCAATGACGTATTCAATCTGATCAGGGCCCGCAACTTTACGCCATATGGGTTTACCAAAACCGATCGAGAAAGTCAGAACCTTCACCCCTAGCTTACGGGCCACCCAGAAGTGACCGAACTCGTGCACGGCAACAAGTACGCCAATGGCGAGTACAAACCCAATAGCACTGTATAACAAACTCAACAGAATACCGCCCAACCCAATAAGGCCTATTTTATATTTATGACATTTAAGTCTACAACAACGAGTCTAGCTCTGCTTTCGCCACTTCTCTCGCTTCATTATCAATGTTTAATACGTCTTCAATATTACTGATACTCACGTGCTCTATTGCGTTCATTGCGGCTTCAATTACCTTAGGTATATCGGTAAAACCGATACGACTTTGCAAAAAGGCCTCAACAGCAACTTCATTTGACGCATTGAGCACGGCTGGCGCCGAGCCACCAAGCTCGGCCGCGGCTCTCGCTAACCTTAGGCATGGCAAGTTATCCATATCAGGCTTCTCAAAATCTAGCCGAGCAATCTCAGTAATATCTAATGTTTTTGCCCCAGATTCGATACGCTCAGGCCAGCTTAACGAATGCGCGATCGGAATTTTCATGTCAGGAGAACCGAGCTGCGCCAAAAACGACCCATCGACATACTCAACCATCGAGTGAATAATGCTCTGAGGGTGCACAACGATATCGACTTGGCTAGCCGGCAAACCAAACAATGCCGCGGCTTCGATCAATTCCAAGCCTTTATTCATCATAGTGGCTGAGTCTACAGAGATTTTCGGCCCCATTGACCAGTTTGGATGAGCGCACGCCTCTTCGGGAGTAATACCAGACAAGTCACTCCATTTGCGGCCTCGAAACGGCCCTCCCGAGGCGGTTAAATGTATTTTTCGAACACCACCCTTATGTTGGTCGCTAGGAAGACATTGATAGATAGCATTGTGTTCGCTATCAATAGGCAAGATAACAGCGCCAGATCTGGCGGCTTCTCGCATAAATAGGTTGCCCGTCATCACCAACGGCTCTTTATTAGCGATGAGCACTCGTTTAGAGGCTTGAACAGCATCAAGAGTGGGCAGTAGACCGGCTGCGCCGACAATCGCCGACATAACCGCGTCGCAATCATCACTTTTTGCAACATCACGAATAGCGCCTGCGCCAGATAATACATTGATATGTTCTAAACCAATTTTAGCTAACGCTCGCTCTAACTCCTGAGCGGCTGACGGGGCAGACATGACCACCGTTGCTGGGTCAAACACTTGGCACTGCGCCAACATTTTATCAACATTAATATTGGCCGTAAGCGCGCTCACGCGAAACAACTCAGGATGAAGCGATACAACATCCAAGGTACTTTGCCCGACTGATCCAGTCGACCCTAGAATAGTTATTCTTTGCATAACAATTACGCTAGATATCCAAGCGATAACAAACCCGCTGCAAACACCGGCGCACCTGACAATAAGCTATCGATACGATCGAGTATGCCGCCGTGCCCAGGTAATATTTGACTGCTATCTTTCAAATCGACATATCGTTTTAATTTGCTTTCAAACAAGTCACCCCCGACAGAAATAACGGCCGTAACCAAAACAGTAAAGAGCAGTAAGCTTGCAGCCTTGATGTCAAACTGGCTAAACAAGACTGGGGTAAAAATCACAACGACTAACGCCAAACCACCAAGCAGACCCTCAACCGTTTTTCCTGGACTAACTTTAGGAGCAAGCTTAGTTTTACCGTATTTCTTACCGACAAAATACGCTCCGACATCCGCCGCCCAAACACAAAACAGAAAACAGAGAACCCAGAGTGGGCCATTTTCGATTTCTTTAAATTCAATAATTAACCAACCCGCAACCGACAAAACAACAATGCCAACAGGCAGTTTTAACCACGTGTTGTGAAACACATCCAGCCTATCGCTTACCGTAAACACTAATAATAGTAGCCACAATGTACCGGCAAGAAAAATCACCAAAGCCATCGACAACAGGCCAACTTGGATTAAATAGAAACAAGCCCCAAAGCCCAAGTAGCTCAAGACCTTAGGTACAGCGCGTTCAATTGAACAGAACTTCAACCATTCGTAAAAGCCGAGAATCACAACTAGGGAAATCAAGCCTCGCCAGAGTATAGAATTAGACGAAAAGAGTGACACCATTACCATGGCGACCAAAACAAGAGCAGTAATAATTCGTTGTTTAAGCATTGTTAGTCTCAGTAGAACTTCGGTCTTGGCTTAATGTCGTAGAAGCAATTTTGTCCACGGCTTTTCCGTAACGACGGTCACGATCAGTGTATTTGATAAGCGCATCGGTAAATTCATCTTCATTAAAATCAGGCCAAAGCACGTCAGTAAAGTAAAACTCTGAATAGGCGGCCTGCCAAAGTAAAAAATTACTTATTCGATACTCACCACTGGTTCGGATGAATAAATCTGGGTCTGGCATTCCGGCCGTAGAAAGCTGGTTATTGATTGCCTCTTCATTAATATCAGTAACCTGAATGTCACCATCAGCGACCTGGCGAGCGAGCTTTTGGCATGCCTGAGCAATGTCCCAGCGACCACCATAGTTGATCGCTACGTTGAAAACCAATTTATTGTTTCCCGCAGTGGCTTCTTGAGCACTTTTGGCCAGTTCCTGAATTCGATCACTGAAGCGAGACAAGTCTCCCAGCAGTTGCAAACGAACACCGTTTTCATTAAGTTTCTTTGTTTGAGTTTCCAGCGCATTACCAAGTAACTCCATTAGCGCATTGACTTCAGACTCTGGGCGGTCCCAATTTTCACTACTAAACGCAAAAATCGACAAATAGGGTATTTCATGCTCAATAGAGCTCTTTATTAGCGCTTTGACTGAATCGACTCCGCGCTTATGCCCAGCAATGCGCGATAGACCTTGAGAATTAGCCCATCGACCATTGCCATCCATAATGACGGCCACATGCTCAGGCTTGGGCGTAATAATGGGTAATACTTGACGCTTCTCTTGTCTAGCGCTTTTAAGCAACTGCTTAGAACCTTGCGTTACTATGAGCCACAAGGATTTCAATTTGATCGACATGAAGTATTTAATGATGGTTGACGTAATGTCTCAAGTTAGAGAGTTTGGCTTTTAGCGCGATCTTAATGAAGCGAACTGAAAAGCCATGAACATAGCCTATACTTTTAATATATCGATTTCTTTTTCCTTAACAATCTCGTCTATTAAAGAGACATACTTGTCGGTCAGCTTTTGCACTCGATCTTCAGCTTGCTTTTCATCGTCTTCGCCAATCTCTTTTTCCTTCAATAGAGACTTGAAATCGCTATTCGCGTCGCGTCGAATATTGCGCACCGCAATTTTACCACTCTCGCCTTCAGAGGCCGCTACTTTGACCATTTCTTTACGTCGCTCTTCTGTAAGAGGCGGCATTGGAATGCGGATCAAATCTCCAGCCGTAACCGGGTTAAAGCCCAAGTTTGCTTCCATAATAGCTCGCTCAACCACAGGAACCATGTTTTTTTCCCATGGCTGAACCGCCAAGGTACGAGCATCTTGAACAGATATATTGGCTACTTGGTTAATTGGCGTTGCCGTACCATAATAATCCACCGATAAATGGTCAATTAACGCTGGGCTTGCGCGACCAGTACGAATTTTAGCCATGTCGCCACGCATCGATTCAATGCTTTTTTGCATGCGGCCTTCCGCATCTTTTAGAATATCGTCAATCATACTATTTCCTCTAATCGCTCAACCCTCATATTGGAGAGCTCTATTGTATTTATTATCTTTGCTGAGAATCGCAATCTAATTGCCAATCACCAGCGATTTAACCGCCAGTGATAAGTGTACCAATTTCTTGGCCTCGCGCCATCTTAGCTAAAGCACCTTCTTCGCTAATCGACAATACTCTCAAATTCATATTATTGTCTCGACACAAGGCAATTGCGGTTGCATCCATCACACCTAAACGCTTCTGCAGCACTTCATCATAGCTCACTCGTTCATAACGAATCGCGTCTGCATTTTTTTCTGGGTCAGAATCATAAACACCATCGACCTTAGTGGCCTTGACCAAAATATCCGCATTGATTTCGGCGGCTCGTAAGCTCGCGGCCGTATCGGTAGTAAAATATGGATTACCTGTGCCGGCGGCAAAAATCACCACCCGGCCTTGATTAAGATGTTTCAACGCTCGTAACCGTACATAAGGTTCCGACACTGGCGAAATAGGAATAGCCGACTGCACCCTAGCTTCGACCCCGATTTGTTTTAATGCTTGTTGAACGGCCAGCGCATTCATTACCGTCGCTAACATGCCGATATAATCAGCTGTGGCCCGCTCTATTCCTGATTCTGAGGCGGATATACCCCTGAAGAAGTTACCACCACCAATGACAATAGCGACTTGCGTACCGGTTTCGACTACCGCCGCTATTTCTTTGCAGACAGCATTAAGAACCTTAGCATCGATACCAAATTTGGCATCACCGGTACTTCCGGCAAGTGCTTCTCCGCTGAGTTTGAGTAATATTCTTCGAAAACTGGGTATTGACGAATCACTGGGCATTAGGGATGGCTCCATTTTAACGTTTAAATTTTAATTTTAGTTACTAGTGCGGGCTTTACGGCGGCTTACCATAATTTTTCTGGCCCTAGGCTATGATATTTCTGGCTCTCGGCTATGATTTTTCTGGCTCTCGGCTATGATTTTTCTGGCTCTCGGCGATCATAAGCCATTGGCACAAACAAATACCGACCCTGTGATCAAAAAAATAGCCAGAACATGTCTGGCTATTTCGAAAGAATAAGCCTTAACTCTAAAGCTTACTCCCAATTTCGAGTCACCTCGAGTCAAAACGGTCTTTAAGCTTTACCAGCTTGGGCCATTACTTCACTAACGAAGTCATCTTCCTTCTTCTCAATGCCTTCACCAACTTCGTAACGAACAAACTGCTTGCAGTCAGCACCGGCTGATTTTAACAACTTTTCAACAGTTACATCTGGGTCTTTTACAAACGCTTGGCCCAGAAGAGTTACTTCATTTAAGTATTTTCGAACCCGACCATCAACCATTTTCTCCATGATTTCCGGCGGCTTGCCACTGTCGGCTGCTTGAGCTGCGTAAATTTCACGCTCTTTAGCTAACAATTCGGCCGGTACTTCGTCGGCAGAAACACAAACCGGGCGGCTTGCAGCAATGTGCATTGACACATCTTTTGCTAGACCTTCACTGCCACCAGATAAACGAGTTAGAACCGAAATCGTATTGCCATGCTGGTAAGCGCCAACGACTTCACCGTCACCCGCTTCCATAATTTGAAAACGACGAACCGTGATATTTTCACCAATCTTCTGAATCAACGTTTGACGCGCTTCTTCTACCGTAGGGCCTTCCGCCGTAGCTGTTGTAGCAAGTGCTTCAACATCCGAGGGAGAATTGACCAAAACAGTCTGTGCGACTTGATTAGCAAACGCGACGAAAAATTCGTCTTTAGCCGAGAAATCGGTTTCAGAATTGACTTCAACAGCAACCCCTTTACCACCTTCAACCAATGTAACAATAGTGCCTTCGGCCGCGATACGACCGGCTTTTTTATCAGCTTGCGCAGCGCCATTTTTACGCATTTCTTCAATTGCAAGTTCAATGTCGCCGTCAGTTTGGGTCAACATTTTCTTGCATTCCATCATGCCTGCGCCAGTACGTTCGCGCAGCTCTTTAACTAATGAGGCAGTAATTGCCATGTCATCACCTATCAATAAGTTCTATATATAATCATTTAAAGAGCCTGCTTAGGCAGGCTCTTTAATCGCA
>JALZVW010000177.1 GCA_023301745.1 Arenicella sp.
ATGGCGGAGAAGGAGGGATTCGAACCCTCGATAGAGCTATAAACCCTATACTCCCTTAGCAGGGGAGCGCCTTCAGCCACTCGGCCACTTCTCCGTTTTCTACCAATCGACTCGCGTCCACACACTACACGCTCGCCAACCTAATGTTACTGCTTACTTATTGCCGGTTGAATCTTCGTCACTGAAATAGTCAGTGCCTCTGTAATCATGATCACTACTGTAATCATCGGACTTTTCGCTTTGGTCTTCACCGCCGCCACGCTCTTCGCGCTTAATTCTTTGATAAATCTCTTCTCGATGCACAGGAACGTCACGTGGCGCGTTAATGCCAATGCGAACCTGGTTACCCTTAATGCCAAGTACAGTTACTTGAACATCGTCACCGATATTGAGAGTTTCGTTAATACGTCTAGTCAAAATTAACATTACGATCTCCTGTGTTTCCTGTCTAAAGCTTGTTGTGAAAATTTGAGTCTTCACACAATGTGGCGTGTCTCCTAAAACCAACCTCATTTAAACCCACTCTAGATAGGTGCGCGTATTATAGGGAAAAAAAATATGTTTTCTAGCCCTTAATACAATTTTTCGTGCACTGTTTTTGCAAGAACTACCGTTATCAGGCTTAAGACATAAAAGTTCAATCTTTACAGTCAATAATTTACACTAACTGACGTGTAAAAAAGGTTGCGGTGGTTACACTTTTTCCAATTCAAACGCGTCGTGCAAGGTTTGTACCGCCTTCTCTAGATGCTGCTCTTCAACGATTACTGAGATTTTTATTTCAGACGTAGAGATCATTTGAATATTAATATCGTTGTCAGCCAATGTTTTGAACATCTTATTGGCAACCCCAGTATGCGAACGCATACCCACACCCACAATTGACACCTTAGCAATCTGATTATCACCCTTCACATCCTGCGCATTAAGTTCGGTGACTAAATTATTAAGAATCTTCATGCACGCGACATAATCACTGCGAGCGACCGTAAAAGTTAAGTCAGTAAAGCCTTTAGCACTGGCATTTTGAATAATAACATCGACATTAATGTGGGCGTCAGAAATCGGACCCAACACCTGATGCGCAATCCCTGGGTGATCGGGAATACCGCGTATAGTAAGCTTTGCTTCGTCGCGTTGAAACGCAATGCCTGAAATCAATGGCGCTTCCATTGAACTGCCCTCTTCTTCGTAAGTTATAAGCGTACCAGGGCCTTCTACAAAAGAAGACAGCACTCTTAAAGGAACTTTATATTTACCTGCAAACTCGACTGAACGTGTTTGCAAAACTTTGGCACCAAGACTCGCTAATTCAAGCATCTCCTCGGCGGTAATACTTTCTAATCGGCGAGCATTCGAAACGACTCTAGGATCGGTGGTATAGATACCATCGACATCGGTGTAGATACGGCACTCATCGGCCTTAATAGCCGCCGCAATCGCAACCGCCGTGGTATCAGACCCGCCTCGGCCCAATGTGGTGATATTGCCGGCGACGTCTACACCTTGAAAACCGGCCACTACAACGATGCGCCCCCGATCTAAATCTGACTTAATTTTTGCGCCATCGATGTCGACTATTCGTGCACGCGAATGCGTGTCGTCAGTTCGAATAGATACTTGGCCGCCGGTGTAAGATCGGGCGTCATTACCCCGTTGTTGCAAAGCCATTGAAAGCAATGCGATAGTCACTTGCTCACCAGTTGATACCAACACATCCATTTCGCGTGGCGATGGCGAGTTAGTAATATCGTTGGCTAAGCCAATCAGCCGGTTGGTCTCACCACTCATCGCCGAAACGACAACGACTAGCTGCTCGCCTGCTTGATGTTTTTTAATTAAATGGTCAGCAACGATATTTATTCGCTCGACAGAGCCGATCGACGTACCACCAAATTTCTCTACTATTAAAGCCATTATTATTCGGGCTTGCCCGAGGTTAACTGATTCTAGATCGAGCGCGATTAAACATGGTTTCGTGCTCAGTGTAAATACCTGTTAAGGGTATTATGCCGGTATTGATCAAAATGCCACAAAATAACGTGTTTCGCTTAAATACCAATTAAAAACAATACCGCATTTGTTGATCCGGCGCCGCACCAGAACAACCTATGATACAAAAGCTGTATTGGTACCCAGCGCACAGACAATCGATTAGACTTGCAACACGATTAAAACGCAATAGATTTGCACCGCAAGCTAGCGAAACTCCCTCGCCTAGTTATTTTGAGATTCAATCCAAGACGTTACCGCATCAAGACAGCGTTGAAGATTGTCAAAATCAGGAATGCCACCCTCGGCCATATCAGGGCGACCACCACCACGGCCATCACCCAGCGCAGTGATATGCTGAATAATTTTACCCGCAGGGTATTGTTTAGACATAGCCTTAGCAACGCCCGCCATCATCGTCACCTTGCCACCCACATCAGCGCCAAGAACGACAACGCCATTGCTGTGCTTATCTTTAAACTTATCAATAGCATCTCGAAGCATGTTTTTATCGGCGCCCTCGAGTATTGCCGTTAGTACCGCAACATCACCAACCTGTTTAATCTGTGACTCGAGATCGAGTCCACCGGCCCCGCTGGCAATCATTTGTTGAAGCTTTTTCTTGTCTAACTCAAGCGTCTTAATATTGCCTTGGAGTTGCTCAATTCGTTTAGCCAAACTTTCAGGAGCGACTTTAAGCAGTGACGAGGCGTCACGCAAAAGCGCTTGCTGTTCATTCGCCCAGGCGGCGGCCCCTCGTCGAGTCAAGGCTTCGATTCGGCGCACTCCGGCGGCGACCCCTGACTCGGAGACAATTTTAAACAAACCAATTTCAGAAGTATTTGAGACATGGGTTCCGCCACAAAGTTCGAACGAGAAGTCACTCATAGAAATGGTTCGAACTTCGTCACCATACTTCTCGCCAAACAACGCTTCGGCACCCGCGGCCTTGGCATCGTCAATGAGCATAATTTCGGCGTCGACCGAGTGCTGTGCAAACACCTCGGCGTTGACCAGTTCTTCAACCTCGGCCAATTGTTCACTATTAACCGGCGCATCGTGGGCAAAGTCAAAACGTAACCGTTGCGGGTTTACCATAGACCCTTTCTGCTGCACGTGAGTTCCCAATACTCGTTTAAGGGCGGCATGAAGTAAGTGAGTGGCTGAATGGTTCGCCGCGGCCGCATAACGTGCCTCTGGGTCCACTGAAACGTCAAGCTGGTCACCGACAGCAATGCTTCCGCTGTCAATTTTACCAATGTGCATAAAGGCGCCGTTAGGTAACTTACGACAACCGCTGACCGCGACCACGAGAGTGTCTGAAGACAAAACACCTTCGTCGCCGACTTGGCCACCGCCCTCAGCGTAAAAAGGCGTTGAGTCTAAAACGACAACAACCTCATCGCCGAGGCTAGCGTTACTCACCTTATTATCATCAACCAATATCGCCAACACTCGGCCGCGGCCTTTCAAGCGGTTATAGCCGGTGAACTCAGTGGGGGTATCAACATCAATCGAGATATCACCCTTGACCGAAAACTTATTGCTTGCGCGTGCGCGCTCACGCTGCAACTCCATCGCCGACTCGAAGCCCTCTTGGTCGATCACGAGCTTACGCTCACGCGCCACATCGGCGGTAAGATCAGCCGGAAAGCCGTAAGTGTCGTATAGCAAAAACACTAAGTCACCGGGCACGATATTATCCTTAAGATCGACAGTCTTGGCTTCGAAAATTTTGAGACCTTGCTCAAGAGTCTCAGCGAAACGCTTCTCCTCTTTTTCTAAGGTTGCTTCTATCAACCCCTGCTTGGTGATCAATTCAGGGTAGGCTTCGCCCATCTCAGTCACTAAACCGGCAACTAACTTGTGAAAAAATGGTGTTTGCCCGCCAAGCTGATAGCCGTGGCGTATCGCTCGACGAATAATTCGACGCAATACATAGCCTCGGCCATCACTCGACGGAATCACACCATCAGAGATCATGAATGAACACGAACGAATGTGGTCGGCAATAACGCGAACAGAATGGTGCTTGCTGTCTTTGGTGCCTACGATCTTACAAATTTGCGAAATTAAGCTATCGAATAAATCGATTTGATAGTTGTTATTTACATGCTGCATTACCGCCGCAATGCGCTCCAGCCCCATTCCGGTATCAACAGAAGGCTTTGGAAGCGGCAACAGCTTACCCTGCGCATCACGGTTGAACTGCATGAATACCAAATTCCAGATTTCAATATATCGGTCGCCGTCTTCCTCAGGCGTTCCTGGAGGGCCACCCCAATATTGATCGCCATGATCATAGAATATTTCACTGCATGGGCCGCATGGGCCGACATCGCCCATAGACCAAAAGTTATCTTTTTCACCTATTCGAGAAAAACGCTCTTCGCTAACACCCATCTCGTTTAGCCAAATGTCTTCTGCTTCGGGGTCTTTTTCATAGACCGTCACCCATAACTTATCTTCGGGCAAGCCAAGCTCTTTAGTTAAAAATTCCCAGGCAAACTTAATCGCGTCACGCTTGAAATAATCTCCAAAGCTAAAGTTTCCGAGCATTTCAAAGAACGTGTGATGGCGAGCAGTATAACCGACGTTTTCTAAGTCGTTATGTTTGCCCCCAGCCCTAACGCAGCGCTGAGACGTTACAGCACGGCTATAGTCGGGAACCTCTTGTCCTAGAAAAACGTCCTTGAACTGAACCATCCCAGCATTGGTAAACAATAACGTTGGGTCATTGCCTGGCACCAGCGAACTACTCGCTAGCTTACGGTGTCCTTTTTCCTCAAAAAAATCTAAGAAACGTTGTCTTAATTCGGCAGTTTTCATAACACAATCAAACTCTTGCAATGCAAATGCCTTGGGCACTTGCATACAGTATCTTTAACAATTAGGGAATTAGCAGGCTCTGATATTTTCAGTTTATTGCTTAAACGTCGTTTAATCAAAACGCTACTTTAGGCACAGCAATATGAGTATGTTCGGCTGAGAAGCCTGTTAATCAGTATAAACCTGCCCGCTTAATTCATCCATTATAGTCGTTAACGGGGGCATCACGATAGTTTTTCTGGCATCAGAGCCAAGCATTACCCAACCACCCTTATATCGGGGGTGATTAGACTGCAAACTTCTTAGGGGCTTAAGACGGGGAATCTCAGCAACCACAGTAGCGGTAGTCATGCAACAAGCCTGAACTCGCGGCTCTATCAAACGACCACTATTTTCGACGCCTGAAGAACATGTGACAAGAACGCCGGTTAAGCACCACCCAATTTTTCTAGTAAATCAGTCTCGCGTTGACGCAACACTAAACGTTTAGCCTTGATCGCCAAAATAGCGTCGTCGATCTTCTGTTTTTCAGCATTTAAAGCATCATTATTGACAACCGGTGCAGGTGCGGGTTCGACTGCAACCACAACTTCGTTATCTGACTCTACTGAAGAACTAACCGAGAGTTCTTTTACTGCACGACTATACGAACTGGAACAAACATACTGAGCGGCTCTAATTTTATCCGAATAACACGCACTGGCAACGGTGGAGTCACACCACTGTTTTGTTATTTTGTTATTCAGTAAGGTTGAACGGACTCTACCACTGCGACACTTAACCGCGACGGATTGATATTCTTGGCCATCGATAGTAACCAAAGAAGCGCCGCTTATTGATGACACTTTTGCCAATGCAGTACTGTTAACCCCTTGAATAAGAACCGCCAAAGAGATAATCATGATTAGCTTGCGTGGTCTATTAATATATTTCATGTCTAGTTAGGTAAAGCGTTTAGTGTGTGAAATTTGGGGGTCTAAAATGTCTTATCGAAAACAATGTTAGTACCCCCCGATTAGAGCTGTAATGATAATAAGAAACATCGAGAATTGGTACTAACTAAATGTAGAGCTTTGATAAATAAATTAAAAATCATTTCATTACTCGTCGCTGCACCTAGTTCAGTGCCATTAGCTTTAACATCGTATGCTCAGCAAAATTGGCCACGTTCGTCACCCTTAGTTCTAGGCTTTGTCAATTGTAAAAACGGCCCTGCCTTCAACGCTAAGGCATGAATAAAAAAGGCCAGTTGAATAAATCAACTAGCCCTTTTATTATTTGAAATAGTGCCTAAACATACTATCTCACTATTTAATTACCAATTGTAATTTACAGTCACGCCAAACTCGCGTTTGCCACGAAAGCCAGTAGCAAAATCATTGATGCCGGCCGCAATAAATGGGCTGAAGTTAGTAATATCTTCATCTTCAAGCAAGTTTTTACCCCAGATTGTAACGCTTAAATTATCGTTCGCACTGGTCCATTTAGCTTGAGCGCCAATATCGGTGATGGTGGGACGCAATAGCGCATCAGAACTTTCAAGCACACCATTGACGATTACAAACCGATTCCTAGTTTGGAAGAACACGTCGTCTCGGCCTCGGAAGTCCGTGCGAAAATCGAGCGTAGAACCACCTGCTAGAGGCATCGAGTAATCTAATGATAGATTGATGGTCCAATCCGGAGCGCCACCAGGTCTAAGACCGTCAAAGAGAACAACTTGACCTGTCGCTGGGTCAATCAACCCGCCTGGATCAGGCGTGTTTCCACCAATTTCTGAATCTTGGTAGGCAAAGCCCGCACTCAAGATAAGTCGATCGGTGATAGCAAGAGCGCCGTCGAATTCGATACCCGTAGTACTGACATCACCGACATTACTAATCAAACCAGCAAATAGCCCGTCTGTACCGATAGCCACTTGATTTACAGTCTGCACATCATCTAAGGTGATGTCGAATAGAGTGACCGCGTAGCGATAAATACCGCTTTGACCTTTCAAGCCAATTTCAAAGTTAGTCGACTCTTCTGGCTCGGTAATAATTGATGCTTGTTCAGCGTTCAGTGCATCAGGTTGAAATGCACCGCTTTTAAAGCCTTCAGAATAAAGCGCGTATGCGTTTAAGGTATCTGAAACTTCATAGTCTAGAGAAAGCTTGCTTATATAACTATCCCAAGAATCGCTTATTGGAAAATCATTGAATGTCAATAATGGGCAAATATCATCGGCCACGTTTGGTGGCCCAGGAACAACACCACAAACAGTTCCAACGCCGGGAATACCCGCAATTTGACCGCTAAAGCCCTGCCCAGAAGCACGAGAGACATAGTCTTTATCGTCATTCAGGTAGCGGCCACCATAGGTGATTGTCGCTCGTTCTGAAATATCGAAGCTTACTTCGCCAAAAACCGACCAGCTTTCAGTCTCATTGGTGCCACCTCTAAATAGTACGGTTGGCACAAATGCTCCGCCTCGTTGGTCACGTGCAGCAAAGTTCAAGGTCTCGGTACGAGTTTCTTCATCAGTAAGAAGATAAGCGCCAGCCAACCAGGTTATGGAAGAGTCTGTACCAGTATTATCGATCCGAATTTCGGTACTTAGCGAATCTCCATCATTAGTTACGGCCTGAAAGTTAATATCAGAAGCGGTGCCAACAATATCAGAAAGATTATCTGTCTCACCGTCCATAAAACCAGTCACAGAGGTAATATTAAGGCCATTCGCTAGGGTCCATGTGAACTCGGCTGTCGCGGTTAAAATATCACGATCTAACTTGAAATCAATATTATCCGGCAAACCTAGACCCGTATCTGGATTTTGCTGAACCGTATCATTGCTTTCAGAAATAAAGGCTTGAAAAGGTGTATCGCAGGCATCAACAAGTGATGCTGATAGCTCCGGGGTGGCGTTTAAACCGAAGGCGCCGCCCGTTGCTGCAGGGCCAGGGTTACAAAGCTCACGAATCGGTGATTCGTCACGATCTTCGCTGTACTCAAGCTTAAAATTAGCACTGAAATTTTCGGTTGGTTGAAGCCCGAGTTGAAAACGTATAGACGTGTTTTCCTCGCCATCAATGCCACCAATATTCTCAATCGCTTGGGTTGCTTCATTGAAGATAAAACCCGTAGTTTGACCATCTTCTTGTTCATGGTTGAAGGAGATACGAAGCGCCGCGGTATCACTTAGAGGCGCATTATAATAGCCATCGATTTCGTAGCGTTCATCAGAGCCGACTGTTGCCGCTACAGCGCCAGAGGTTCCGTCAAAGTCTGGGCGGTTATTCACAAAATGAAGTAGCCCTGCTGATGCATTGCGGCCAAACGATGTGCCTTGAGGGCCACGAAGTACTTCTACGCGCGCCAAGTCATAAAGTGGCGTGCTCTTCATGAAATCTTTAGTAACCACTACGCTGTCTATCACCGTCTGGATTGAAGATTCGCTAGACGGGTTACCTGGCGTTGGCGCGGTAAGCCCTCTTAAAGAAGCCGTTGGTTGTAGCTTGCTAAATGATTCATAAGTTGCGCCAGGAGTATAGTTAAAAATATCGTCTTGCCTATCAATGCGATTATTTTCTATGAAGGTTTGGCTCAGAACATTGACCGCTACCGGCGCATCATTGACTGATTCTTCATAGCGCCTAGAAGTGACAACAACTTCTTCTAACACAGAAACGCTAGGTGCACTTTGTTCTTGGGCATGCAAGTTCTGAATAGGGCTAACAAGACACCCCCCAACAGACATGAACAATGCCAATGGCTTCAACTTTGATCGCATTTTGGTGCGATTTGAATCTTGATTAAACATTTTATCTTCTCCTTAGGAAGTCTTATATAAGCAGGATTATTTACTCTTCTGATTTATATTGATTTAATGAGAGTATTTATAATCGACTTAATGAAAACAATAGCATAAATATCGATAAAACGTGAATTTTTTCAAGAATAAATAATATGCTTTTAATAGACCACTAAGCCGCACGTTTTTCAGAAAGCTAGGAGCCCTTTTACCAAGTGTTCATTAGAGTAGTGAAATAGAATAACCTTAACGGCGATTTATCTCAGTTGAGTTCTTGGTTTTGCTCTGAATAGGTCATAATTACTGAGCTTTTAACGCTCACAAACTTATCTTTTAAAGTTAGAGCGGCACTAACGGGTATAAAAAATTGCCTAATCTACCGTGTATTGGAATCATTAAAGCAATACAAAATTTCAAGAATTTATTTTAAATTAATGAGAAGAGTCCATTTTTCTTGTGTGGCTTCAACAGACTTGGGAAGCAATGACTACAGCGGTATGTAACTATCGCTCTGATCTAGGGGATGATCACGTTAGAGCGGCGGCGGAATGTAAGCAGAATCAAACTTGTTCGGCGCATTTCCTTGAGCTTAAGCTCAGAGTAATTGACTTAACTTAAACACACATCTAAGCAAGTCAATTATCAATCGAAGTTACCTTACTATTTTTTTGAATTTAGGTAGTTAGACAAGGTGAGCTTACCTGGCCCAACAAGATAGGCAACAATGCAACACAGACAAAGAAAAATACCGTATTCCCAACCACCATCTGGTTTGCTAGTGTAGTTCCAGCCGTTTTCGAAATGAACCGCACCGGCGCCGAAGGCAACCGCCGCGAGTAAAGGCAATGCTAAACGCGTTTGCAACCCCAGAATCAGCAGAATTCCACCAAGCCATTCGATCAGAGCGGCCGGGTAGATAAACCAGCCCGGGATCATATTGATATGCCAAATCGTGTGCGCTTCAAACACTTGATATCCTCTGTCAAGACCAAAGGTGAATACCTTCAGCCAGCCGTGAGCGAGAAACACTATTCCTAGACTAACTCGGAGCAATAGTAATCCGAGGTCACTGGATTTTTCGTCATTCATTTTCCACCTTTAGTAAGTTGTAAGTATTGTTATAAGGGCTATTGAAACTAATAGATTAAATTAATTTATTTCGGTAAAATTACCTTTTATCGATAAATATCGACAATAGTAAGACTATCTTAATGAAAATTAAAATATTTGGCTAGCTAATATTTGCTCTGTTTTACCTAAAGCTCTATAAACATTCATCACAGACAATGGTTAAACTTCGCTAGGTCTATTGGTAACGCTGACGGCTAGCTGGCGGTTTAAAAGCTTGGCCTATAACGCCTTTGGCGATAAAATTCTCATTCGACACCGATTTCAATAACTATATAAACCTATATCCAAGGACAAACCATGCACGCATTTCCACACCATTATCATGTATCAGCAAGCACGACCACCGAGGGCGACGTTGTTTTAAGTGGTGCTGGCTTACCCAACATTGCCTCTCAGCCACCGACTGAGTTTGATGGGCCAGGCGATCGCTGGTCACCAGAATCATTACTAATGGCCGCCATCGCTGACTGTTTTTCCTTGTCATTTAGAGCAATTGCCGGTGGCTCAAAGATTCCGTTTAAGCAACTAGAGGTTGCGGTCGAGGGCGTTCTCAGTAAGGTGGAAAGAAAAATGCAGTTCACCGAAGTCAAAATAACGGCCAACTTAACGGTTCCAGAAGGCGTAGACACGGTTCGCGCTGAGCGATTATTGACTATGGCCGAGCAAACTTGCTTGGTGACTAACTCGCTAAACGTGGAATGCCACTTGGCACCTCAAGTAACGGTCGCCTAATAACAAACTGCGCCTAT
>JALZVW010000178.1 GCA_023301745.1 Arenicella sp.
CACCTTTATAGGTGTCGGATCACTTTTCGAACGAGGCTTTTGTAAGTACCACGTTTTATATTGGCTTATGTCGGCGCGATTACGAGTATACGAATGGAGCTTAACCCAGCCTTTAACACCCCATACACCGACGAGTTTGCCAAGTTCTACGTACACCTTATCTACTACTTCTATATAAGGTGATAAAAACTATTCAGCAGGCGCTTCTTCAGCGGCTGGCGCTTCTTCAGCGGCTGGTGCTTCTTCGGCAGCAGGTGCTTCTTCAGCGGCAGGTGCTTCTTCAGCGGCGGCGGCTTTTTTCGCTTCAGCTTCAGCGGCTTCTTGAGCCTTTACAGCATCAGCTTCAGCTTTTTCAGCGGCGGCTTTCTTAGCGTCAGTCGCGGCAACTAGTTTAGCTGTATCAGCTTCTAGGGCTTCTGGGCCTTTAGCAAATTGCTTCAAAAGACTAGCAACACGATCAGAAGGCTGTGCGCCTTTGCTGATCCAGTATTCAACACGATCAGTGTCAAGACGCAAACGCTCTTCACCACCAACAGCACGAGGGTTAAAAAAACCGACACGCTCGATGAAACGACCACGAGGTGAACGACGTGAATCTGCGACCATAATGCCGAAGAAAGGACGTTTTTTGGCGCCACCACGGGCTAAACGAATTGTTACCATAATAAATACTCTGTTTTATTGTGCTCGCTAGCCTATTACTAGCCAGCATTGATTTAACTTTTCTCAAGCCCATCAATACGAATTGATTTCGAGCTTTTTGTGTGTGCAGGGCTTCACCCTCACAAGGCGCGCGATTTTAGCCCTTAAATAAAGTAAATGAAAGGTTTTTGGCGCAAATTGGGGGAAAATAACTCTCTTTAACCGTTTTCGGCAAGCCTAAACTGCGGTTATCCCTCAAGGCGGCGAATTCTAACTGGAAACGCTAAGCAAACAAAGTCATTAAGCCAGTTTAAATCAAAATGCTTATATTTGAATAAACAACACTATTTAGTACCTCGAGCCTTGTGTTAATTGGCCCACGCTCTTAGAATTCGCGCGCCTAGGCATGAGTAATCATTATTATGCCTTTCTTTTAGTTATTGATTTAACCCGAGCGCTCCTAATGTTTGAGAATTCAGCTGCACGCCGAAGCACCATTAAAAATGATGTGTTATCCGGCCTTACCGTTGCCCTAGCTCTAGTGCCAGAAGCCGTGGCCTTTGCATTAATCGCAGGTGTCGAGCCATTGGTAGGCTTATACGCCGCGTTTATGGTTGGGTTAATTACGGCCGTTACGGGTGGTCGCCCTGGCATGATTTCGGGCGCTACCGGCGCGCTCGCCGTGGTGATGGTTGCGCTGGTCGCCGATCATGGCGTTCAATATCTATTCGCAACCGTTGTCTTGATGGGGTTCATTCAAATGGCCGCGGGTGCGTTGCGCATTGCTCGCTTTATTCGCCTAGTGCCACACCCGGTGATGCTTGGTTTTGTCAACGGTTTAGCCATCGTAATTTTCTTAGCGCAACTCGGGCAATTTGGTGAGCCAGGCCAACCGGGCTGGGCTGTAGGCACCTTTTTAGAAGGCGGCATTCTAGACGTTGCTTGGTTAGGCGCCGATCAACTCACTATCATGTTGGGCCTTGTTGCATTAACAATGGCGATTATTAAATTCTTACCCATGCTGACAACCGCAATTCCGTCATCATTGGTGGCTATTGTCGCCGTTTCTATCGCGGTATTTGGTCTAAACATAGACACCAAAGTGGTTGGCGACGTTGCCTCTATCGCTGGTGGCTTACCGGCATTCAGCATTCCGTCGGTGCCATTTAACTTTGAAACCTTAAGCATTATATTCCCTTATGCCATGATCCTAGCGGCAATCGGATTGATTGAGTCGTTGCTCACCCTACGATTAATCGACGAAATCACCGAGACCCGAGGCAATGGTAATAGAGAGTGTTTTGGTCAAGGCTTGGCCAATACGGCGACGGGTTTGTTTGGCGGCATGGGCGGTTGCGCAATGATTGGCCAAAGCATGATCAATGTAAACTCAGGTGGCCGGGGCCGGCTTTCAGGCATCACCGCGGCGCTGTCACTGTTAGCCTTCATTTTGTTTGCCTCGTCACTGATCGAGCAAATTCCAATTGCCGCACTTATCGGCGTGATGTTTATCGTTGTAATTGGCACCTTCGAATGGAGTAGCTTTCGGATAATCAACCGCGTACCCAAGCAAGACGCCTTCGTATTAATTACTGTGTCGGCGGTTACGGTTGTCACCGACTTAGCCGTCGCAGTGATCGTAGGCGTGATTATTTCAGCGCTTGTTTTTGCGTGGAACCACGCTAAACAGGTCACTGTCGAAAAACGTGAAAACAAATACGGGTCACACTACTACACGGTGCACGGGCCATTGTTCTTTGGCTCAACAGCGTCTTTCTCAGAGAATTTCACGCCGGCTGACGACAACAAAGACGTGATCATTGATTTTGCCGATTCGCGCGTAGCCGACCATTCAGGCATCGAAGCAATTGACGCACTGGCAATGCGGTATAAGAAAAACAATCGCACACTGCACCTTATTCACCTAAGCCCAGAATGTAAGGTTTTATTGAAAAAAGCAGGTGATATGGTTGAGGTGAATGTGGTTGAAGACCCCAGCTACTTTGTTGCCGTAGAAAGCGCCGACTGGGGTGATGAGCCAATGGTTAAAACCTAGTCAGCACCTTACTCGATGATTTTCACCAACTAGGAATCAATTTCCCTTATCATTTGTATATCTACAATTGATAAGGGAAAGCACATGACCGCAAAAAAAGGCGTTATCTACGCATTAATCGCTTACGTTATTTTTGTCTTCGTCCAATCGTTGTTCTTCAAGTTCACAGGCTCTGAAGAAACCGACATTATTTTTTCAACAATCGCTCAATGGATGAACGATGTTGGCCTTAGTGCGATCGCACCGATCTTTGAGTCTATCGGTGGTTACGCGATTGGTGGCACCGAATTGATAGCCAGCGCACTACTGATCATTCCCGCGACTCGTAAACTAGGTGCCTTGCTTGGCTTAGTAATCATCTCCGGGGCAATCTTCTTTCACCTAGCCACCCCGCTTGGCGTTAATCGTGTGGTCAATGCGGCGGGCGACACCGATGGAGGCATTTTATTTTTCATGGCCTGCGGTGTTTGGCTTAGTTGTCTATTGATTTTTATTCTCAATAAGAAGCAAGCTTAGAGTTCGGCTTGAACGTTAATTTGTATCGGTAACAAGGTTTCTAGCCTGGTTACCGATCACAGCTTCGATCTAGTAAAGCTTCGGTCTAATAAAGTAATGATAGCTTCTTGGCCCAGCGCCGAATTTAGCCCAGCAAGTCAGCCAAGGTAACCCTCTCTCCGGCGTTGTCACATCGATAACCCGGCAGAGCATCAACCGCCTCTTGAAAGCCGGTTGATTTTAGCATGTCAATAAAGCTGATCACTTCAGGGTCGTTTTCCGATTCTGTTTTAATGGCCCACAAATACGCGTCTTCGGTAAGCGGAATAAAATCTAAATCGAACTTCGCGGCCGCCGCCTCCATACCAAAGCCCACGTCTGCCATGCCAGTAGCGACCTGGGCAGCAACGGCCGTATGGGTGTACTCATGCTGGTCTAAAGAATGAATCGAGTTGCTCGCAATACCTTCTTGTAGCAGCAGCTCTTCAAGTAACTCCCTGGTGCCTGAATAGGGTTGGCGGTTGATCAAACGAATCTTTTTATCGACTAGATCATGCAATGACTGAATATTAAAGTGATTCCCTGCGGCGACCATCAAACCTTGATCGCGTTGAATAAAACGAAAAATACGCACATCGTTTGGCTTCAACAAGGCTTGGTAACGCTGTTGCTGGGCGGTAATTTTATGATGCAAGGGCACGGTGAAGCCTGCAATTTTACAACCGCCAGAGTGCAACGCTTTTAGGGCATCTGCAGAGCCGTGATAATGCAGCTCAGCTTGGTAGTCAGGCATGTATTTAGGAATAAGCGCGACCGCGTAACCGTGGCTGGCGTAAATTCTCATGATGCTTACTTGATCGGATAACACTTTATGTACTTTGGCGTTTAACTCCATCGTCAAACTTTCCATCTGAGTATGCAAACGCGCATCAATCCGTTGATTTGCCTGTAATAGCACTTCGCCAAGCGCGGTTAAACTAGCACCCCTGCCCCGCTCTTTGCGCGTTACGGGGCTAGCAAAGAAAGCGTCGGCCTCTTGCAAGATGTTCCAGGCATGCCGGTACGATAGCCCAATATCTTGGGCCGCCGCCGTTAGCTTTTTGCGTTGCTGTATCGCGCCTAACAGCGGCAATAGCGCGAGGTGCAACTTTTCGCCGTCTATATTTTCAAAACGCCAAGTAGGAACGATATTAAGACTATTAATCTGCATTTAATTTCATATTGCTGAGTGAGTAAAATCGTGATAATTTAGAGCTATAAACAACTTAAATATGCACTAAATTACCTATAAA
>JALZVW010000179.1 GCA_023301745.1 Arenicella sp.
CTCTGCTTCTAGTTAAGTATTGGTACCATAGACCATAGTATTCATGTATCGCCGCCGTTGTCATTGTTAGCGCTGACGCCGAGGGTAAGTAGTTAAAAATAATGGGCGTGCTTTGCTGGCGAATCAAAAGGTCAGACGATGCGGGTGTAAGCTGGATTGGCGATTGTCTAAATAGGCTAAAGGCACGCGGCATGTGTATAGCCGAAGTGACCAATAACGCACTCTGAATGTCGTTGCTGGCAATCAGCGCTAAGGTGTTTTTATAATTTTCGGTGGTGGTGCGGCTAGTGGAATCGAGCTCGATCGCCGTTTCGGGCACGCCCCACTGTTGCAGTAGCTTTGCGGCATAATACGCTTCGCCCTGAACACCAGCTTGCTGATAAACATTGCCACCACTTAGAATGATTTTTCTAGATTTGCCAGCATGAAACAATCTAGCCGCATACCAGTAACGGTCTGAGCCGTGAGCCAATTGCGCATGCTTTGCCGGCGGCAACGGAACTCGCAAACCACCGCCGAGCACAATAATTGCATCATGCGGCGCTATCAAAGCGAGCTCCGACTGAGGATACTGATTCTCCAAACTTGATACTAAATTGCGAGCAACAATCGGGTTGCTTGATAAAAACAAAATCACCGCAGCGGCTAAGGCAAACGACTTGGCGCCAGCAGCACGATGTCTAATACGGCATATCAACGACGTAACGGCGAATAGCGAAACCAGCCCTAATGGGTAAAGCACCGCTGAAATAACTTTGATAATAAAAACAGAATCCATTGAATTTTGACATCGACAAACGAGCCTAAGAGTATCATGGAAACTGAGCTTAAACAGTTACACCAATACAGTGTGAATGTTACGATACAAACCCAAATTAAAGTCACCAAGCACGCCCTTCTCGTAGCTTTAGAGATTCCTGCGTAGTGCCGACCCAATTAACACTCCAATCATTATGGATTTATTCGATTTTAAAGACGGCCGAGAAGGCTATTACGGAAAGTATGGCGGTACGTTTTTACCCGAAATACTTCACAGTACGATAGAAGAACTGAAGGCTGAATTTCGTAAAGCGAAAGCTGACCCGGCATTTTGGCAAGAATTCATGGCGCTAATGCAGTCATACTCTGGCCGCCCAACGCCAGTAACCCATTTAGCCAATCTATCGAACCAGTTGGGTGGCGCGCAAATTTACGTTAAGCGTGAAGATTTAAACCATACCGGATCACATAAAATTAATAACGTGATGGGCCAAGGCTTATTGGCGAAACGCATGGGGAAAACTCGTGTGATTGCCGAAACCGGCGCTGGGCAACATGGCTATGCAACAGCGACCATGGCGGCGCGCTTCGGCTTTGAAAGTAAAATATATATGGGCGCCGTTGATGTTGCACGCCAACGGCCAAATGTTTTCTGGATGGAAAACATGGGCTCTGAGGTTGTGGCCGTTACTGACGGCCAACAAACTCTCAAAGATGCCATTAACGAGTGCTTGCGGGACTGGGTAACCAACATGGACAACACTCATTATGTGTTGGGCACAGCCTGTGGGCCTCACCCTTTTCCTGAGATGGTCAGTTGGTTTCAATCCATTATTGGCCGTGAAGCGCGTGAGCAAATTTTAACAAGTGCCGGCAAACTGCCTGATCGCATCTTCGCTTGCGTCGGTGGCGGCTCGAACGCAATCGGCTTATTCCAAGGCTTTATGGACGACAAAGAAGTTCAACTTGTTGGCTGTGAAGCTGGCGGCTTCGGCCCCGGCAAAGGCAATCATGCTTCGCGCTTAGCTTATAAAGATGCATCGATTGGTGTCGCCCAAGGTATGAAGACTTATTTTTTACAGAATGACGACGGCAATATGTTGGAAACACATTCAGTTGCCGCCGGGCTGGATTATATCGGCGTTAACCCGGTATTGGTTCACTTGTGGGAAGAAGACCGAGTTCGCTTTGAAGCGGTTACCGACGCTCAAGTCACCGAAGCATTAAAAGTAACGATGAGATCCGAAGGGCTAATTCCGGCACTTGAAAGCTCACATGGTTTTGCGCAAGCAATTATTGAGGCCAAAGAGATGTCTAAAGATGAGGTTGTGCTAATAAACATGTCTGGGCGTGGCGATAAAGACATATTCACCATCGCCGATGCCTTGGACGACAATCATTGGAAAGAGTTCATTAAACAAAAGGCCGATGCCTATTCCTCCGAGGCTTAAGATCATGCCGCTAAATAATTATCTAGCAGAGCGTAAACAAGCTCTGCAAACAAGTAAACGCCCCGCCATGATCATGACTCATGTGGTGTGTGGGTATCCGTCGTTCGAGGCTAACTGGAAGGCGTTAGAAATAATGGATTCTTTTGGTGTTGATCTAGTCGAACTGCAGTTCCCATTCTCTGAGCCATCGGCTGATGGGCCACTGTTTGTAAAAGCCAATCAAGAGGCTATTAGTAACGGCGTCCATGTCAATGACTGCTTTGAGTTCATGGCTAAGGTTACCGCCAAGTTTTCATTCAAAGTGATCATGATGGGTTACTACAACACGGTCTTCAAAACCGGGCTAGAGAATTTCATGCAACGCTTAAAGGCGGCTGGCGCTTATGGTTTCATTCTTCCAGACTTACCAGTAGACGAAGCTGGGGAATTGCACCAGCTAGCCAGAGAACTTGATTTGGCGCCAATCGTGTTAATGACACCGACCAATACTGACGCTCGTCTAGAGCAGCTGGCCAGTTGCGCTAATGGATTCATTTATACTGTGGCTCGTAAAGGTGTTACTGGCTCAGGTACCAATATGAACACGCAAGTATCCGATTTTATTCAACGCTGCCAGAAGTTTACTGACTTACCGCTCGCTGTCGGCTTTGGGGTGAGCACCGCTGAAGACGTTACATTCATTGGTAAGCATGCCGATATAGCGGTCATTGGCACGGCGGCTCTCAAAGCGTGGGAAGCCAATAATGAAAAAGGCTTACGAGATTTTTTCACTCAATTGTTAAGCTAGTTACTATTCGCTAGCGTTTCCACATAGCCAAGCACACACATGAGCCCCCTGGCATTGTTTACTAGGCGGCTCAGCTGCTCAGGGATGAGGCGGGCAAGCAGCAAATCGCCAAACCATTACATAAACGTAACGCAATAGAGTCGCCAGCGGCCGTGTCTTTTATAGACACAGCTAGAAAATATTGAGGCTTTAGTAGGTACTTCATTATTTCCTAAAAGTAAGGCAGCCCCCCTTAATTAACTGCCTTACTAGTGTTTAAGCGCAGGGCAACTATTTAATGATAGTCCGAGAGTTAAGTGACGTGAGAAACACTTATTTTGATGCCCTTTAGCGCTTATCTTAATAAAAGTATTGGCATACAGTTTTTATTGTTTTGCTGATGCACTCCCTGAAGAGGGAGTTGATTGGGTTGGTAGGGAAAGGGGTCAAACATTGAGCGGTATAATTGCCACTTGGATGAATGACCCCTTTTTTCCGTTAAAAAGTGTAAAACCGTCGCTTTTGCCAACAAAGAATGGTCTTTCTATATGGATATTTCGGCCACCACTTGCCATACTTTTCTTCTGAGCTTAGTTTCTAACTAGACAACTTAATGCTGCAGAACTCGCCAACTCGAAATAAACTTTTGAAGAAGGCAAACTTGGGGGGCTTCAAATCACCGTTTTTTTAGTCATCAATGCTCGGCTTTTTGCCGACTTTCATGACAATTTCAAACAGATGGTTATTTAAACCCGAATTACAATAAAAGTGTTTCCTACTTACTCTTTGGGAAACTGGAGGAACAATGAAACGATGTTCTCTGTTCTGCGCAGGTCCGTGGCCATTTATCATTTTGCCACTACTGTTACTTGGACCGTTATTATTCTTTAAATGGCATGCTATTGAGAAAGATGTCGCTCTAAACGCTCATAATGACCTCGCTTCTATCGGCTCAAATTGGGCAAACATTGAAACGACTAACCGCGGCAGAAACGTTCTGCTTACCGGAACCCCTCCGAGTGACGCGGCAATCAAGACGGCTAAAGAAACCGTGGAGAATAGCTACGGCGTTCACAAGGTGGACATTAGCTCAGACGTCGCACCACTTATCATTCCGCCATCTAATCCAGAGCTCAATGCTATCGTAACCGGCGAGTCGGTCGTTTTACGCGGCACTTTAGCTCATCAAATGGACATTGATTCGATGGTTTCAAAAGCCGAAGTCGCTTTTGGAAAAGACAAGGTCACTAATAAATTGCAGATAGGCGACAACACAGCCACTTTGCCCAAACTAGAGGGCTTTTTTGCCTCCTTAGTCGGTAAATCTTTCGGCCTAGAAACCCTTACAGCATCGATTAAAGACAATGCCATTACCTTATCTGGAACGGTTAACAGCGAAGAATCAAATTCGATAATTGCCACTCAAATAGCGGCATCGTCTAAGCTCGATATTACCAATAAGCTCTCCGTAGCAGCCCCACCGGCACCACCTCAAGTGACGCCCGTGATCGCAGCTATTGACTGCCAACGTACAGTCGATGATATCTTAAGCGCCAGCAAAATAAGCTTCCAAACAGGTAAAGCCGCAATTCACCAAGATAGCTTTGGTCTGCTTGAAAGCATTAAAGATGCTGTCTTAAGCTGTACCGACACTCGCTTTGAAGTGTCAGGGCACACCGATTCAGTCGGCAGCCTAAACTTCAACATGGCACTCAGCGAGCGACGTGCTCAGGCTGTCGTGGATCACTTAGTAGGGTTAGGCCTTGATACTTCTAGACTAACCTCAGCGGGCTATGGCCCCAATAAACCTATTGCTGACAATACAACATCGACCGGCCGTGCGCAGAATCGACGTATTGAATTCAAGATTACGAAATAAAACACTTTAAGGAGAACACATATGAATGGGTATCTATATTTATTTTTTCAGATATGGGTTTGGATTCTGGCTTCGTTCATTTTAGGCTGGGTAGCACATTGGTTCTTTTGCTGCCGTGGTAAAAATGAAAGCGAGTCAGACACCGAGCTTAGCAATCAAAAAAGTACACTTATCAGTGAAAGCACACCAGTGCCAGTAGTGGCTGAGGTTTCGCCTACCGTTGACGAAGCCTGGAAACCCCATGGTTTTACCAGCGCACCTGAAAATGTCGATGATTTGAAGCGTATAAAGGGCGTTGGCCCGGTTATTGAAAAGACGCTGAATGGTTTGGGTATATATCAATTTGAGCAAATCACACAGTGGGACGACAATAACACCTCCTGGGTTGAAAACTTTTTAGCCTTCCCCGGCCGCATTGCCCGAGAAGACTGGATAGAACAATCAAAAACACTCGGTGCTGGCGGAACAACAGAGTTCGCTAAACGGGTAGACAAAGGAGATGTTGACTACACATAGTCACCAAGGTCAATAGCACCTCAATTATGAGCAAATTGTCAACCTTACAATTTGCTCATAATTCGAAATTATCTATTGCTTCCATTTCCATTGATCGGTTAGACTTAAGTCTGAACATTGAGGTTACGGAGTAGCTCTGGCCCCTACCCAACCCAATAACCCAACCAAGGTTTCTACGTAACTTCTCTGTTCTGCATTTCTTTTTTTAATTCGAATTCTCGAATTACAGGCGTTCCAGCCAGAAAAATAAAACAAAAAAATCAAGAACTTACAAATATTTCTTGGTAATTTTCGAAAATCACCTTACGCGCAAGAGAGAGCTATCCACAGATCGATAGCCCAGCGCGTTCGATCAAACATAGAACGTTATTAGTATCAGACTTTAGTCTGATACTAATAACAAAATCAGACTACTTCTTAAACGCAGCCGCTAACTTTGCGGCCATTGCATTATTAGCCATAGGCTTAGTGCTTTGCGGCTCACGTCGCTGTTGTTTTCTCTGCTCTGGACGATTGGGCTTCGAGGAATCACCGCGATCTTGACGGGTTTGTTTTGTCTCTTGCAGCTTCATAGTCAACGCGATACGTTTTCGGGGAATGTCGACCTCTAGAACCTTAACTTTGACGATCTGCCCCGCTTTGACAACTTTATGGGGGTCATCAACAAATTTATCAGCTAGACAAGATATATGTACCAAGCCATCTTGGTGCACGCCAATATCAACGAACGCACCAAAATTGGTTACATTGGTTACCGTTCCTTCAAGGATCATGTCTTCGGCAAGGTCTTTGAGGTTCTCTACACCGTCTTTCAAACTAGCCGTTTTGAATTCCGGGCGCGGGTCACGACCAGGTTTGTCTAGCTCAGAAATAATGTCGTTGATGGTCGGTAGACCAAATGCGTCAGTCACAAAATCTTCTGGATTTATCGATCTCAAGAAAGAGCTATCACCCATGATTGAGTTGATATCGCGATTACTCGATGCCGCAATCGCCGCCACCACAGAATAGGCTTCTGGGTGGACACCAGACGAATCTAAGGGGTTGACGTTATCAACAATAATTCGCAAAAAACCAGCCGCCTGTTCAAACGTTTTATCACCTAAACGTGGCACCGACCTGAGCTGCTCTCGACTGGTAAAGCGACCATGAACATTTCGGTGCGTCACAATATTGCCGGCGATAGTTTCATTTAGCCCCGACACTCGTTTAAGCAACGGCATCGAGGCCATATTTAGATCAACACCAACGTCATTAACACAGTCTTCAATTACGGCGTCCAATGAACGGCCTAATTGGTATTGATTCACATCATGCTGATATTGGCCAACCCCAATAGACTTAGGTTCAATTTTAACTAATTCAGCCAAGGGGTCTTGTAAGCGCCGTGCGATAGAGACCGCGCCACGGATGGTGACATCTAAATCAGGGAATTCCCGTGCCGCAAACTCAGAGGCAGAGTACACCGAGGCGCCGGCTTCATTAACCATGATTTTGGTAAGCTTTAGCTCAGGATGTCGCTTGATCAAGTCGCCAGCCAGCTTGTCGGTCTCTCGCGAAGCGGTGCCATTTCCAATCGCCAACAACTCGACGTTATGCTTCTTAGCTAGCACAGCAATTTCGGCAATAGAGGCGTCCCAATGGTTCTTTGGTGCATGTGGGTAAATAGTGCCTTGATCAAGGTATTGACCTGTGCTGTCGACCACCGCGATTTTTACGCCCGTTCTCAAACCAGGGTCAAGGCCCAAGGTTGCTTTAGCCCCTGCTGGAGCGGCTAAAAGCAGATCTTTAAGATTCATGGAGAATACTCTGATCGCTTCAGCTTCAGCCCTCTCTCTTAGGTTAAACATTAAATCGCCACTGATATGAAGCAATATCTTGATGCGCCATGTCCAGCTAACTACTTGAGTCAACCATGCGTCTGCGGGCCTCCCTTGAGGAGCGATATTCCACTGTTTCGCGATCATCGCTTCGCATGGATGAGCTAAGGGTCCAACCCAGCCGCCTTCTGGGGCAGTTAAGTCCAATGAGGACACTAATATCCCTTCGTTTCTCCCTCGAAAAATTGCCAGCGCTCGGTGCGGTGGGATTTTTTTAAACGGTTCTTGATAGTCAAAATAGTCTTGGAATTTTTCGCCTTCTCTCTCTTTATCTTTGGCAACATTGACGCTCACTACTGCACGCTCTTCTAAGAGTGAACGAATTTCGGCCAGCAGAGGAGCTTGCTCAGCAAAACGCTCCATCAAAATGGCTCTCGCACCGTCTAAGGCCGCCTTAGCATCAACCACGGGTGTTTCTTCAGACGTGTTTAGATATTTAGCACCCTCGGACTCTGGGTCGAGCATTGGGTTACAGAGCAAGGCATCGGCCAGTGCTTCTAAGCCTGCTTCTATGGCAATCTGCCCCTTAGTTCGGCGCTTGCGTTTATATGGCAAGTACAAGTCTTCCAACGCGTTTTTGGTTTCGGCCGAGGCAATCGATTTACTCAAATCAGGCGTTAGCTTACCTTGTTCGTCAATACTATTAAGTATTGATAGTCGGCGTTCGTCTAACTCACGCAAATACTTTAAACGCTCTTCCAAGGCGCGCAGCTGGGTGTCATCAAGACCGCCAGTTGCTTCCTTTCGGTAACGCGATATAAAAGGCACGGTCGAGCCTTCATCCAATAGTGCAATAGCGGCACTAACTTGTTTTGCCTGAACGTCTAATTCCTTGGCGATTCGGTTTTCAATAGACAACATTTAGAACGATAGAGTGAGAAATTTAGTCGCCGATTATGTAAGAAAGCGGTGACTAATTCCAATAGAAATAGCGTCTTCTCAAGCAACGCAGCAAACATCAATACGACCACATGATTTTATCCGCTCTTGTGCACCCCTGCACCCGCGGCATACGTTCGTCCTGAACCCGCTCTTGTGCATCCCTGCACCCGCGGCATACGTTCGTCCTGAACATAAAAAAGCCCAGGGCGTTTTTTGCTCTGGGCTTTTTTAGCGACTGTTTGGCTTGCTCTAAGTGTCTATTTGCCTGCTACAGACTCAGTGTCAAGTTTATCTTGGGTGCGCAGCTGAAAATCACTCGCGTCATGCCGCTCACGTAATTGGGAACTTAGATCACCCCATGCTCGATTGACCATTTTGCCGCGCGTTACAGCATCTCGTTCACCAACTTCATCAACCCATCGATTGAGATGCACATAGGTATGCGTCTGTAAAAATTCAGCGGCTTCATACACTACGTTACTAACCACACCGCCGTACCATGGCCAAATAGCCATATCAGCAATCGTATACTCATCGCCCGCCATATACCGATTATCGGCTAAATGACGATCGAGAACATCAAATTGGCGCTTCACTTCCATAGCGAATCGATCGATACAATACTCAATTTTCGTTGGTGCATAACTATAAAAATGACCAAAACCGCCGCCAAGGTAAGGCGCACTGCCCATTAACCAAAACAACCAGTTCAAACATTCGGTACGCTCTTTGTGGGTTTTGGGAAGGAATGCATCAAATTTTTCGGCTAAATAGAGCAATATAGCGCCCGATTCGAATACCCTCGTTGGTTCGGTCGTTGTGTGGTCGGCCAATACTGGGATTTTCGAATTCGGATTTAGATCGACAAACCCACTCCCGAACTGACCACCCTCAGTGATATTAATAAGGTAGGCATCGTACTCAGCGCCTGAATGCCCAAGCGCCAACAACTCCTCAAGCATAATGGTTATCTTCACACCGTTTGGCGTGGCCATAGAATATAGCTGCAGCGGATGCTTACCTACGGGCAACGCTTGCTCATGAGTAGCCCCGGCGGTCGGGCGATTGATCTGGGCGAACCTTCCGCCATTTTCAGATTCCCACTTCCAAACTTTAGGTGGGGTGTAATCAGTTACATCAGTCATGTCGATATTCCTTCTCGGCTTGTTCAGCCTATTTATATGAGGTTATTAGCTATAACCATTGGGATTGTTAGATTGCCAATGCCATAAGTCTTGCATCATGCCATTCAAATCATGTTCGGCAGTCCAGCCTAGCTCACGCGCACTTTTACTTGTATCCGCATAGCAACTGGCGATGTCACCAATACGACGAGGCGCAATTTTGTACTTAATAGTTTGACCGCTAGCGGCCTCGAAAGCTTTCACCATTTCTAGCACCGAATAACCCCGCCCCGTGCCAATATTATACGCCTGACAACCATGGCCAGGCGCCAATGCCTGCAACGCTTTAATATGCGCGCTCGCTAGATCAGCAACATGAATGTAGTCACGCACCCCGGTACCATCGACAGTATCGTAATCGTCCCCGTAAATTGATAGGCACGCTAGACGGCCGACAGCAACTTGAGAGATATAGGGCATCAAATTATTCGGTATTCCATTGGGGTCTTCACCAATCAGGCCGCTAGAATGAGCCGACACCGGATTAAAGTACCGCAGTATGGACACTTGCCAGTCAGCATCAGATGAAGAAATGTCTCGCAATAGAGTTTCGACCATAAGCTTGCTATGACCGTACGGGTTTGTGGCATTCAAAGCGAATGACTCAGTTATCGGCACAGAACTAGGGTCACCGTAGACCGTTGCGGATGAGCTAAACACTATTTTCTTACAATTGCCGTCGCCCATGACACGCAGCAGCTGCAGCGCACCCTGAACATTATTGTGATAATAACGAAGCGGCTGATCAACTGACTCACCAACCGCTTTAAGCCCAGCAAAATGAATCACCGCATCGAATTGATGTAACTCAAACACCCTTTGCAAGGCAATTTCATCGCGCACATCGGCATTGACTACATCCAATTTAACACCGGTGATTTGTTCTATACGGCTAATCGATTCAGGCTGACTGTTAGAGAAGTTGTCCAATACCACAACATCAAAGCCCTGCTCGACAAGCGCTACAACAGTGTGGCTGCCAATATAGCCAGCGCCGCCAGTGACAAGAATTTTATTGGTAGTTTGTTGCATCAATCGGCCTTGGCAAATGTAGTTGTGTTATTAGGTGTATGCTAAGATTCGAAAGACAATTTCGAAAGACCCTTTCGAAAGACACTCTGGCAATCAAGTAAGGGGCAATCAAGTAAGCTTGCTAACACCAATAGATCTAATCATAGCAGCTAAGTAAAAAAGTAAACAAATACGCTCTTAATTCGGCGTTGAAAATGAGATTAAGCATCTGTAACTACGTGTTGATATTTTCTCGACCAGCACGGTCAATACACACGTCTAAAACCGAATACTAATGTACCAGCTTTCAAACCACCAACTCTAATGTATCAGCTATTTCGAGACAGGCCAGTTTTAGTGCTGTGCATGGTGTTGGCGAACATTTCTTTATCGGCGTGGTGCTTAACATTAGACCCTGTAATCAATAACGACGGTGTTACTTATCTGACCTTGGCGCAAATGATGCTCGGTGGCGAGTGGGCTAAGGCGTTCGAAACCTACAGCTGGCCATACTATTCAGTGTTTATTGCCGCCGTTGCTAAGCTCACATTCCTCGACGTAGAAAACGCCGCCTTCGCACTCAATACGATGCTCGCAACCTCACTCACGCTGGCGTTTGTGTGCATAGTCGGCGAGCTATCAAATAATAACCGCCGGATAATTTTAATCGCGATGCTGGTGATCTTATTCTTCCCAAGCATCAGCAAGTATCGCTCGTTCATCATTCGAGACTTAGGCTATTTAAGTTGCTACCTCTGGTCTCTGTATTTTATTTTCAAATTCTGCAGCAGCCTCGACAAGCGATACTTGGTCGGCTGGCTTGCATTTGCAGCATTGAGTTGCTTGTTCCGCTTTGAAGGCATCGCATTTCTATTAATTACACCCTACTTTCTTATCTTATTTACGGCGACCAAAATACCTCATCGTCGACTAGTTATGACGGCGATGTCAGTGGCACTAGTGGCGGCCTCGGTCAGCTTGGCGATTTGGTACATCACCGATAAGTACGCAGGCTTAATCGAAGTTGCTCGAGCATCTGGCGAGGACATTAATAATGTTTTCGACTTATTTTTGGCCAATACTCAAAAAAAGCTAGGTGGCGAAGAACTGACTCTATGGCGCTACCTTGGTGTTATTTTTTCCAGTACGGTAAATGTGATTTACGAGCTGATTCGCCGAATGGCGGTTTTCTACTTCTTTTTTGCGCTCTACGCCTACGTTAAAAATTTTGGTTTCAAAAACAAATTAATAAAACGCATTTGGTTAGTCTATGTATTGTCGAATCTTTGCCTTTTAACGACGTTTAGTTTGTACAATAATTTCCTTGTAAGCCGCTACACAATGGCTTCGGCATTAACCTTGTTATTACTATCTCCATTCGTGATTGATCGAATGTTAAATGGGTTTAAGGGGTTCAACCTCACCAAGCGAAGCGTTGTGGTTTTTGCCATATTCTTGCTCACGATTACCTCCCTAGAGGGCCTAGATGTGAGAACCAAGAAACATCATATAAAAACGGCAGGCGTCTGGTTAAAAGGACACCTGCCGGCTTCTTCTCGAATTTTCAGTAACGACCCCTTGCTTATTTACTACGCCGATAGAGGGCCGAACAAACGCTTAAACGATGCCTATACGACATTACAGCTAAAAACCCACATAGACAATCAACAGATCAATACGTTTGATTACGTTGCCCTGTCTGTCAACCCTAGCGACGACGACGAACGCCTCGCAAAAAAGACCCTTTCCGACAAGCACGGCCCGCCTGAGAAAATAATTAGCGGGGCCCGTGAACGTAAGGTTTTTATTTTTAAAATTCTCGAAAATGCACTGTAGGCAACTAAAGAAATGATGACACGCCGTAACATCCTCCGCTACCTAAGTGCTACGGGCGTCGGGCTAGCAGGCTTAAGCTTGGGCACCTATAGCTACCGGCGAGGTATACGCCTGCCAACATTGCACTGGGACCCGCTGGCGATCAGCCGTCAATTTAATATCCCTGGTACAGTAGAGTCCTACGGCGCTGACTTAATTCAAACCGCGACTCAACCGGGCCTTGGCGCGAACTTTAGAGCGTTCTCACCCCAACCGCGCCTGGATCTAATGGTTGATGGCCAACGAAAGTTGCGTATTTCGGTGTCAAATATTGCATCAGATGCCGAGCTCAGCCACCAAGCAAACAACATTAAAATCAATGAGGCTTCACGCAAAACAACAAGAATTTTGACGATCGAAACCACGTCTAGCTCGATGATCTCACTACAGTGGAAGCGACCAGAATTAGACAGCTATACCTTCGCATCGATTGGCGATACTGGCGGCGACAAAGAATTAGACTGGTGTATTGAACGAGCCCATGCGCTTGGGGCAAAATTTCTATTACATTTAGGGGATTTCAACTATCAAGGTAGCGACTATCAACGCTCTATCGACGCATTCAATAACTCCCCTATTCCGATTTACGTGAGTATCGGAAACCATGATTTCCACGATAATGGCGCTCTTTATCACCGTTTTATGAAAGAAATTGGCCCGTTAAACAATGCCTTTAGTATCGGTAGAACGCGTTTCGTAAACATTGATACAGCGGCGAATTTCTTGCCTTATGGCGCAGGCCACCGTGGCGAGATGTTTGACTTAATGGAAGCCGATAATAATTACACAGACACGGTCGCTTTTACCCATCGCCCCCTGCATGACCCGGCCCAAGACAGTCATCATGATATGGGCAGCGCAGGCGAGCGCGACTGGCTAATTGCGGCGCTTAAAAGAGTCAACGCCAAAACGCTGCTGAGCGGCCATATTCACATATATGATCGTCGTGATTTCAATGGCATCGACAATATTATCGCAGGTCAAGGTCTAGGCCACCAAGATCTATTAATCAACGGTGATGCATCGAAAATGGTAATAGGTCATGTTGACCATACCGGAAGCGTAAACTACACAACCGAACCGCTGGCTATGCCAATGGGTGCGCACTGTCACCCTAGAATAGACCCAGTAAAAGACAGCCTTCGAGGCGGGGAGCATGAGGCTATTTTAAAAATTCTCGAAGCAGCCTGTGGGCCAAGTACCTAAACCGCTAAGGGCAAAACGTTAACGCAAAAAAAAGCATAGCCAATAAGCTATGCTTTCTCTCATTTACGATGACACGATAAAAGCCTTAGCGTTTCATCGACCCGAAAAATTCCGAATTCGCCTTAGTCGCTTTAAGTTTATCAAGCAAGAACTCAATGGCCTCAACTTCATTCATGGGGTGGAGTAACTTGCGTAAAATCCAAACTTTCTGAAGCTCTTCAGGGTCCATAAGCAACTCTTCACGTCGAGTGGACGACTTATTGACAACGATCGATGGGTAAACTCGCTTCTCGGCGATCTTACGCTCAAGATGTACTTCCATATTACCGGTGCCTTTGAATTCTTCATAGATTACCTCATCCATTTTAGAACCGGTTTCGATCAGTGCTGTAGCGAGAATAGTTAAGCTACCACCTTCTTCAATATTACGAGCGGCTCCGAAAAACCGCTTAGGTCGCTGCAAAGCATTGGCGTCAACACCACCCGTTAAAACCTTGCCAGAGGCCGGCGCTACGGTATTGTAGGCTCGCGCGAGACGAGTGATTGAATCGAGCAAAATCACAACATCTTTTTTATGCTCAACCAGACGCTTAGCTTTTTCGATCACCATTTCAGCAACTTGTACGTGTCGAGCCGCTGGCTCATCAAAGGTCGATGAAATAACTTCACCGCGCACGCTGCGCTGCATCTCAGTTACCTCCTCGGGTCGCTCATCGATTAACAACACCATTAATTCAACATCTGGGTTATTAGTCGTGATCGCTTGAGCAATCTGTTGAAGCATTACCGTTTTGCCGCTTTTAGGCGATGACACAATCAAACCACGCTGGCCTTTGCCGAGCGGAGCTATTAAGTCGACAACACGACCAGTCAAATCCTCCGACGTCCCATTTTCTTGTTCTAACTTCATGCGCTTATTCGGGTGCAATGGAGTTAGGTTTTCAAATAAAATTTTATTACGTGCTTCTTCAGGTGTCGAGCCGTTGATCGTTTCAACTTTGAGTAGCGCGAAGTAACGCTCTGAATCTTTCGGGGGCCGAACAAGACCCGCAACCGTGTCACCGGTACGCAAGTTAAAGCGACGAATTTGACTCGGCGATACATATATATCATCAGGACCAGCGAGATAGGAGCTATCGGCTGAACGCAAGAAGCCGAAGCCATCTTGCAAAATCTCAACAACTCCTTCGCCTTCAATGTCTTCACCTTTCTTAGCTAAAGACTTCAAAATAGTGAAAATCTGGTCTTGCTTTCGCATGCGGCCAAGGCCGTCTAGTTCCATAGAGCGACCAATTTCGGTTAACTCAGTAGCGGTTTTCTTTTTAAGATCGGTTAAAGATGCTGACATAGTGCTTATAGATATCGTAGTTGGGATTATTAGCAGTGTTAAGCGCTCTAGAAAACCTATTTGGCTGACAAGGAGCACTTCATGATTTTTTCAAACCCAGGCTTTTATCTTAAAGGAAATTCTAGAGAGCGTTGAATTGCTCTTCATTATTCGATTAGGACCCTAAACTGGCTCTTTTTAAGCCAATAGCAATTACATACTACTAATTGAATTTAGCTAACCATTTATGGTGCGCTGGGATTTTTGGAATACGGCTCGGCGATCGCGAGTGTGGGTAGACAATATCACGCTATTTGGTTGTATGTCTAGCGGATTAAATCACGCCCCTATTAACAGTCACTTATCTCAAGTAACAACACAACAGTGGTAAGCGATTCCATGCTCACCACTGCCATCGTCGAAATAGCGTTTTAGATATTTTCGTCGATGAAGGCCGTTAATTGCGATTTCGACATCGCGCCAACTTTTGTCGCGGCGACATCACCTTCTTTAAATAACATCAAGGTTGGAATTCCACGAATGCCAAACTTAGGTGGCGTGTTAGGGTTGCTGTCTATATCTAGTTTAGCAACGGTTAACTTATCGCCATATTCGGCAGCGACTTCATCTAAAATGGGAGCCAACATTTTACATGGGCCACACCATTCAGCCCAGTAATCAACTAATACAGGCTTGTCGGCCTGCAATACATCTGATTCAAAGCTAGAATCGGTGATCTCAACGGTGTTTTGGGACATAACTTATTCGCCTATTAATTTGGAAATTAGGGTATAGTGTGCGGATTATTTTGCATATTGCAAGTACAAAAATTCTGGAATTGGTCTTCAACTTATATCTCCGCACGAATGGCAAAGAAGTTAAGCCATTAATTAGACGTACGGTTATTATAGTGCGCGCAACATGAAGCCAGTTCAACTCAAAAAGCCTTACTAGGAAGACATCTCTCTGCTTGTCTCTGTTTACTAAGCCTAAACAGCTGAACAATCGGTGCGAAAAAGGGTAAAACATCCTAGGGCTAACTATTATTAGTGTTCATAAAACCATGACCGATAAACATTTAAGCGATACTCGATTTTCAGAGTTAGACATTCATCCAGACGTTCAAAAAGGTATCGACACCATTGGTTTCGAATTTTGCACGCCGATCCAAGCGCTATCATTGCCTATTGCCTTGCAAGGCAAAGATGTCAGTGGCCAGGCGCAAACTGGCACGGGAAAAACAGCGGCGTTTTTGATTGCCTGCTTTCACAAGCTACTCAATGATGAACGCAAAGAGTCAAAGAAGAAGAACCCGATCCGCGCGTTAGTCGTCGCGCCAACGCGAGAATTAGCCATCCAGATTCATGAAGATGGTAAAAAATTGGTTGAACACACCGGCCTTAAAATGGCGTTAGCGTATGGCGGTACCGATTACGAAAAGCAACGCAAAGACATTGAGGGTGGTGTTGACATTCTAATTGGCACACCGGGCCGTATCATTGATTATTTCAAACAAGGTGTTTTCGCACTCGACGCCTTAGAAGTCATTATTCTTGACGAAGCAGACCGCATGTTCGATTTAGGCTTTATTGCCGACATTCGCTACTTGTTTCGCGCCATGCCAGAGCCAAGCGAACGCTTAAACTTATTGTTCTCAGCAACGTTGTCTGCGCGTGTCGGCGAGCTTGCGTATGAACACATGAGTGAGCCTGAAGTGGTCAAAATAGAAGCTGAGATCACCGGTGACCGAATCACCGAAATCGCTTACATGCCATCTAACGAAGAAAAAATTCCACTGTTAATGGGGCTATTAAAGAATGCCAACAACGAGCGTTGCGTGGTCTTTATCAATACCAAGCACATGGCTGAAAAAATCGATGCTTGGTTAACAGCCAATGATTTCAAGTGTGGAATGCTATCGGGCGATGTCCCACAGAAGAAACGTGAAACACTATTGCAACGATTTAAAGACGGCACGGTCAATGTATTGATCGCTACCGACGTTGCCGCACGTGGCTTACATATTCCAGATGTTCATTTCGTGGTGAATTTTGACTTACCTACTGATGCTGAAGATTATGTACACCGTATTGGGCGAACAGCTCGGGCCGGGGCTAGCGGCACCGCAATGAGCTTAATTTGCGAAACGTACGCCATGAATATCATGGATATAGAACAATATATTGAGCACTCAATTCCAGTTGAGCGCGAGATCGCTGAGCTAATGTTTAAAGATGCGGTGGTTCCTGATCTATCTAAACTTAGGTCCAATCGTAAGAAAGATAGTCGAGGCCGCCCAGGTCCAAAAAGAGACGCTAGGCCGACGGGTACACGCGCAGGCAAGCCAGGCAACTCGAAAGCAACGCGCGATACTGAAGAAAGCCGTGGTGATCGTGAGCGCCGAGAAAAAGGTAACCCGAATAGAATTCCCAAAAAACAACGCGTGGAATCGAGTGAACCAAAGCAGACACCAGAAGAGCGCGAAGCCGCTAAATTAGCGGCCATGGAAAAACGTAAAAGCGAGCCCCAAAAGGCACCGCGTATTCCATTGCGTGGTCGCCGAGGCCAGGAAGTACCTGCTATAGGCTAAAACAAATCAATAGAACGATAACTTTGAATTAACATGGCAGATGCAGACGTAATTAAAAAATGTAATAGGCAGTCAGCTCTAATTTTGGGCGGTGGCGGCGCGCGAGCAGCCTATCAAGTTGGGGTGCTCAAAGCCGTAGCTGAAATTGTTCCGGCAGGCTGCCACAACCCATTTCCGATTATTAGCGGCACGTCTGCAGGCTCAATAAACACAGTAGCACTTGCGTCAAACGCTGCAAATTTTCATGAAGGCGTACGACGCATCTCCGGTGTTTGGGCCAATTTTGAATTGCATCATGTTTTCTATTCCGACGCCAAGAACCTATTTAAACGGATCAGTCATTGGGCTTGGGCGAACCTAGGCCCAGGCGATAAGCTTAAAGGCCCGAGCTCTTTATTAGACAATGACCCTCTTCGTGCACTTTTAGATCAATACATAGACTTCGACAAGATCGACGAGTCGATCAAAAACGGAGAACTGCGTGCTTACTGTCTAACCGCATGCAGTTACACATCCGGCGAGTCCACCACTTTTTTCGACGGTGCGCCAGATATTGAAAACTGGATACGGACACACCGCGAAGGCGTACGTCAAAAAATGAACATCGATCATTTAATGGCCTCTTCGGCAATACCGGTTATTTTTCCATCAGTTCAATTAGGCGATGAACACTTTGGAGATGGGTCGATGCGCCAAATATCGCCTATCAGCTCAGCACTGCACCTAGGGGCTGAGAAAATCTTAATTATTGGTCTCAGAGTAAAGCGAGACCTTGGAGCATCCGAACCACCGGAACACCGCCCGTCGCTCGGGCAAATTTCAGGCTATGTGCTCGACACTTTATTTCTAAACAGCTTGCAGTCTGATATCGAGCGAATGGAGCGCATGAATCGCACTCTTAGAGAAAGCGAATCGAGTAATAGCGAAAAGCTTAAGATAATTGAACACTTTGTCATCAGCCCCTCAGAGGACATCGCCAACATTGCGATGAAGCATTTTTTGGAACTGCCTAAGAGTTTTCGTATTGCTTTAAGGTTTTTGGGTATGGCAAAAGCGGATAGCAGACGATTCATTAGCTATCTAATGTTTACCAAGACATTCTGTCAGGAGTTGATGGATCTGGGCTATCGCGATGCCATGGCGCAAAAAGAAGAGCTCATCGATTTCTTAGAAAAATGATCTGCGCAAAATACAGATAACTTATCGCCAAGCCGTTTCTCTCCGGCTTAGCCGTGCTCGATGCCAAGCCGCGATATAAGAGGCAAGGTCTCTTAAAGACGCTCGAGCGCTAGCCAACTTGCCCCCACCTCAAAACGAGCCGTAGCGCCTTTTCTCTTACAAACATCAGGCTGCAAGATAAGGCTCTGATTGATACTTGCTAACACCACTAAATAATTTTACACGCGTTGTAATGACATGTAATACACGTAATTTAACAATTAACCTATCTTACTGTCATCGCGTTAAAGCAGATAGACAAGTGAAAACATCGTTCAGCTGCTTTCGACGCTCCCTACGAAACGACACACAATAAATTTAGCGGAAGACGGTTGTAACAATGCCCATCAATAAAACAGATAATTATTTACCAACATTCAAAGGCGGAGAAAACAAGCCAATTTCACCGTACCGAAATACTGAATTACTGGTAAATAAACTGCACGGAAAGCTATTCATGAGCCTGCTTTTAAGCGCCTTTGTAATCAGTGCTGGAGTATCCGCCTAGTGAATCGAAATCATGCGGCGAAACAGCATTCGCCGTAAAGGCCCAACAGCCAGCTAACGGTCAAAAAAAGCTAATAATTGGCTATCTCCCTGCCAGTTTTTCAGAAATCGCTTACGATCTTTATTGTGGCCTTTTAACCAAGTTACCGGGTTACGATGCTGTTGAGCGGCATCTAAGTCAATAAAATAGAGTTTTTCATCACTCCACATTAAATTGCTTGCCTTTAAGTCGCCATGGGTTAAACGAGCAAGCTTCATTTTAGCAAACGCATCATCAATCGCATTAGCGACCTTTTGGCGCTCTTGTTGATTCATCGATGGCAATAAGGTCATTAGCTCTTGGCCTTCGAGAAATGCATTAACAAAATAGGCGTCCAAGCGAAACGGACCAAAACGATCTTCGAGCATTAGTATCGGTGATGCTACATTTAGCCCAGCTTCGGAAAAAGCATAACTCATTTTCCAACAACGGCGAGCCCGTGAGCGACGCAGTGCACGTTTGATTTTATGCCATTGATTACGAGGGTTATAGCGCTTTAAAACCATTGCCTCACCGGCCAGCTCTACCTTAGCAACGGTGGTAGTACGGTCATGCTTAAACGCCCGACTGGTGTCCGACAACAGCACATTCAGTTGGTTCGCACTTACCGGAACTCGGCCTTGATGGCTCGACGACATCCAGACACGGGAGTTCCAATCAATAGTTCGTGTTACGGGCTGCTTGGCCCAATCGATTAGATCCACGAGCAATGACTATTTGCCGACCACGTGTCGATGATCTGACGTAGCAATACTATCGTCAATCGGCCGTCGCGGCTCATTTAATGATGTCGCCGCAGACTCAGTAAAATCACCTTCGATCACCTCAGTTTTTTTAGAGTGTTGGTGCTTTAAGGTCTCTAAAACCAAAGCCTTACGCTTTTCAGATGCATATAACTTATTACCACGGCTCTCAACCTTACGCCAAAACCCCACTTCTGTGCGTAAGATTTCACGCAGAGGCTTGCCGCGATAGAGCTTCATAAATCGCAGTAAATCTCGTTGAGTCAAGCCAATGTCTTTACTTGAATAATACAGCCCCGCGATGTCTTTAACCGCCCAACGCTCGGGAGTCTTGCGGCGCATCTGAATACGATGTAAATCAATAAGATAAAGCTTACTTTCCCGTGAAACTTGGTCATCAGCCTCAAAATGAGCATCAAGTAAAAAGTGGCATAAGTAAAAATCACGATGATTAGCACCGTTCTCATGAATGACTCTAGCCGTTTCGATAACCTTATTTAGAATCCATCTCTTTAACCGCACTTGCTTTAGTGTTCGCGGCGGACATTCCTTCCAATCACCACAGAAATCTTCCAAACTGGTCTCAGTTGGCAGCGCTTCGGTAACGATAAACGAGTGTTTTGTCGCTGGGTTGCGCCCTCGAATACCGTAAGCCGCAACGGTCATCGTATCGATTTCTAAATCTTTGAGACGATGCACCCCGTGCCATTCATTCAGCGCCCCCACAACCGGCGCACGCAGATACGTTAAGTTCTTGACGATCTCACCCCAGCCGACGCCGGTGTGCATTTTCAAAAAATAGTCTTTATTCCCGCGTGTAAATCGCAAGGTTCGCCTACCCAGTGCTTCGCGGTAGACCTTACCTTCGATATTCATCATTTGATAGAACGAATCCTCGCCCTTCAAAGACTGGCGCAGCTCATTGGTAATATACAAAGACTCATCGCGCTTTTGGCTGGTTTCGCCCGGCAGATACAAACGATGTTGAACACAGGTTTGCTCAATGAAATCAACGGCGCGCTGGGGCATCACGTAGAGACTGGGGTTTTGACCATACTTCAAGCCATTTTCGCGCCACTGAGGCTTCTGCTCAGATAACAACATTTCTAATAACTTCTCGTTGAGTTCATCTTGCGAGAAGCGTTTGCGCAACACATACCCGGCGTCCGCGGTTTTAATATGTGGCGCATAACCACAAACAGGTGTTGCAAGCACTGGTAAGCCAGAGACAATCGCCTCAAGTAATACACCCCCTGTGGTTTCGGCATAGGCTGGGTGCAATAGCATGTCACCGGCTTTCATAAGAGCCGGTACATCTTTGCGCCCACCCAAGAAATGAATATTGTCAGCGACATCATGGCGTTTAGCCAAACGCTGAAACGTATCAGTCTTATCTTGCCCGACAACAAATAATTTAGTTTTTGCTAGTAATTCATTCGGCAACGCGGCCAACGCTATAATGGCGCGATCTAAGCCTTTGGTCTGAAAACCAGACCCTATCAAGAGCACCAAATTGTCATCTTCTTTAATACCCAACGACGTTCGTAGCGACTTGCGGTCAGGAAGCTCATCTAAATTTGCCCATCGAGCTTTTTCTAAGGTCGGCGGTAAACATAAAAAACGAGAATCCTGAGTCAGGTAATATTGTTGGTAAATCAATTTTTCACGATCAGACAAGGACAAAATATTGGTCTGAGACGAGGCTTCGAACACGCCTCGTTCGAAACTTGAGAAATACAAGAAACGAGGTGTGAAACGATAGAAAAACGAATGCCTTAAGAAAGAGCGCCCGACATAACAATAGTCACCGCAGTAATAGATATCCATACCCGGAATCTTATTAAAGCCAACAACAACATCAAAGTTTTTAGTTTTCAGTAACTTTCGTAGTTTGCTATGGAATGTATGCGCGCGCGTATGGTTAGTAAGCGCGAAGTGCTTAATAAGCACTATTTCAACGCCATCGGGGACATCGCCCTCCCAGCTTCCAGTGAACACAGTCGCTTGGTGACCACGTTGGGTGCATTCATTCGCAATTCTCAGCATGTCTAGTGACAAGCCGCTGTACGGGAAATGTTTATATAGGCAGAAGGCGAAGTGCATAATTGATCAGTATCTATAACTCAGATTAAATTATACGCTTAAAACTAAGCAATTTTAGAAGTTTTAAGCGGCTAAGTGATTTGACGATAGAGAGTATGCCAAATAGCGATTGCACTAAGCTTGGGATTAGCTTCCGAAGCCTTGTAACAGGGAGGTTCGAGTACTTGCTCACTAAGTTTCGGGCACTGCTTTAGCATGCAAGGAGAACATCGATAAGAGCTTTGGATTAACGTTTGATGCCTACCAACGGCTCCAGTTAGACGGGAATCGGTAGAACCATAGACTGACACACACGGCACGCTAAGCGCCGCGGCCATATGGCCCAAGCCAGTGTCGACCGCGATCGCGCCAGCGATTCCAGAAAGAGAATGCGCCAAATCAGTCAATGTTGAGCGTTCAAGTACCGTTACATCACGGCGCCCCTGAGCGACCCACTCGGCACGTTCACGTTCAACCTCATTTCCCCAAGCAAGCTTTACTTTGTAGCCATCGTCGCATGCTAGATCAGCAATTTCACGCCACATGCGGTCAGGCAAATGCTTGGTGGCCCAAGTTGTGCCGTGAAATAACATAATCGTGTCTGGCTCATTAACGACCGGCTTAGGTAAACTAACACGGTAATCTACCGCACTGCTAACTTGGCTATAACCGAAAACACCCGAAAACAATTGACGCAATCGCTCAATGGCATGTTGCTCACGGGCCACATCAATTTTTTTATGATAGAGCTTGGCCGCAGGCGACTCTTTAATTGATGAGCCACTAAACCCGGCTCGAAAACCGCCTTTCTCAAGTTTGGCAAAGCGTGCGAGACCCGCGCTTTTAATCAAACCTTGAGCGTCCACAACCACGTCATAACGCTGTTCTCGAAGCTCTTTAATGAACGCAAAAAACTCTCTGACATATTGCCATTTAAAACGGCGCCATCGACGAGTTGACACACAAATAGTCTTGTTGACACTCGGGTGCCATGCAGGAATTTCAGCAAAACTCTCTTCAACCATCCAATCAACAGTCACGCTCGGGTTCGAAGCCACTAAATCAGACAAGGCCGGCAAGAGATGCAATACGTCACCCATCGAAGTGAGCTTTACAACAAGAACGCGCATCGCTTATAAGGCCTCAGCTAGGCTTAAAATTTTCGATGGCGGTAAGTCTCGCAAGCAATCAAGGTGCCCCAACGGGCATTCACGTTTAAAACACGGGCTACAATCCAAATTCAAGCGCGCGATAGCATGGTTCTGGCTTAGTGGTGGAGTATGCCCGGGGTCAGTCGAGCCATAAACCGCTATTAGAGGCTTTTGCAGTGCCGCGGCAATGTGCATTAAGCCTGAGTCATTGGCCACCACCAGAGAAGCAAATGACATCAAGTCAACCGCCTGCGGCAGTGATGTTTTACCTGCTAGCACGACTGTCTGATGCCCGGTAATTTCATCTAATTCTTGGCATACAGCTCGGTCTTTATCTGAGCCGAGCAGCCAAACCTGCCAACCATTGGCTAAGTGTTCTTTGGCCACCTCAGCATAATGAGTCACCGGCCACTGCTTTGAAGGCCCGAACTCGGCACCAGGGCAAAGCACCAACACTTTTTTATCGAGCGTTAACTTGTTGCTATCTAGTACTCGGCTTGCAGAAACGGCGTCGACCACGAGTTGCGGCACCGGAATCGATTCTATCGGCCTCGGCTCGGCACTCTTGTCGAGCCCAAGCGCAACAAAGCGTTGCACTGTCATCGGTATTGCTTGCTTATCAAGCTTGCGAATATCGTTCAAAAAACCCCAACGTTGTTCACCAATAAAGCCGGTGCGAGTTGGGATTTTAGCGACCGCTGGCACTAAAGCCGACTTTAAAGAATTAGGCAGCAAAATAGTGTTTGTGTAGCCCTTACCACGTAAATTTTTGCCCAGATTAATACGATCACCTAAACTCAACTTTCCGTGGTTAAAGTTACCCGCTATCAACTCGGTAACCTCTGGCATGCGATCTATCAAGGCGGCTGTCCAGGCCGGCGCGAGCACATCGATTTGACTCAGCGGCTCTCGCCGCTTTATATCAATGAATAAGCTTTGCGCCATAACCATATCTCCGACCCAGGATGGCCCGATGATTAAGTATTTTTTATTTGCAGACGACATCTCAGAGCACAGCCTACTTAACTAGCGTCAACCAACTCATTCGCTGCGGATTTCGGCCATTAACCACATCAAAGTAGCGAGTCTGAATTTCTTTGGTCACAGCTCCTCGTTTACCGTCGCCAATAATACGGTCATCGAGTGAATTGATCGGCGTCACTTCGGCCGCCGTTCCGGTAAAGAAGACTTCGTCTGCGGTATAAACTTCATCACGAGTAATTTGTTTCTCGACAAGCTCCAAACCCATATCGTCCTTTAGTAGCTCGGCGATCGTATCGCGGGTAATACCTTCCAACGCCGAGGTTAATGACGGCGTATATACTTTGCCACGACGAACAATAAAGATATTCTCGCCACTGCCTTCGGCAACATAGCCGTTGGTGTCGAGCATAAGTGCCTCGTCATAACCTGCGTTTTCAGCTTCTTGTAGGGCCATGATCGAATTTGTGTAGTGACCATTTGTTTTAGCTTTCGACATCGTGCTATTCACATGGTGGCGGCTGAATGAGGAGGTCTTGACACGAATGCCTTTCTCTAAGGCTTCTTCGCCAAGATACGTTCCCCAAGGCCAAGCCGCTACCATTAAGTGTGTTTTTAGACCTTTGGCGTGTAAACCCATTGCTTGCGAACCGTAGAACGCCATTGGGCGAAGGTAGCCTGACTCGAGGTTATTCTTAGCCACGCATTCAATCTGAGCCTTACTAATCTCTTCAGCTGAAAACGGTATATTCATTCCCATTATTTTAGCCGATTGCAACAAGCGCTCAGTATGGCGATCTAAACGAAAAATAGCCGGCCCTTTATCGGTAGCGTAGGCCCGCACACCTTCAAACACGCCAACACCATAGTGCAAGGTATGCGTGAGTACATGCACTTTGGCATCCCGCCAATCAACAAACTCACCATCCATCCAAATATAACCATCACGATCTTCAAACGACATTGTGTTTTCTCCGGAACTTCTCTAAATAAAATTGGGTGTCAGCCTTGTCTGCACTATTGATTGGTGTAACTAATAGTTTACTAATGCAAGGCGTTGGTGTGAATATCAATAGTCAGCACCATTGTATGCCCCTGATTATATGTCTTTGAATAAAAAAGGCGGCGTTTTTTTTGTTAAAGTACCGAATTAAGTGATCCAGCAAAAACTCTGAAAACAGCTTATCAATGTCACTTTGACCATCGCCGCTCTCTACCAATGATTACGCAGCTCACGCAGCTTAAGAAACACCGTTTCTTCATCTGGTTCAGCGCCAATATCGGGAAACCGCTGCCTTAGTAAATTGATGATTTCAGCGCTTTGTAGTCGAAAAAACGCGTTCACTAAGCGCTCCATCGCAATATTCGAAATAAAATGCCTATCACCTGACCATTGCTGCATAGCGATCAACAAGCTATGTGCCGCGGCATTGTTGGGCTCTCTATCGAGCGTAAACTGGAGGTTATTAACAATGTAATCATGGCCTGGATAAATTCTCGTTTCCTCTGGCAATACAAACAACTGACGCGCAAACGTTTGGTACATAGTATGGGGGTTACCGCCATTGTGGCAATTACCAACGCCCGCGTTAAACAGCGTATCTCCAGAGAACAGCGCAGGCGCGACATCGGCATTACCCATAAAATAGAGGCATGTATGGCAGAACGTATGGCCCGGTGTATCTAGGGCTATTAACTCTACCGTTGTACCCACTTGAACCGTGTCGCCAGCGCGTAAGCCGATGTCTACGTTGGGTATTTTATCGGTGGCGTTCTCATGCGCATAAAGCTTAGCACCGGTCGCCACAATCACTGGCTCATTACCGCCAATATGGTCATGATGCTCATGGGTGTTAATCACCCCCCGAATATTCCAGCCGAGTTCCTTTGCCCTCGCTAAAACACGCTGATGGTCCAATGGGTCAATCGCGACGGCCTCTCTGGTTTCAGGGCATGCCACCAAGTACATATAGTTTCTAAGGCTATTATTTACCGCTATTTGTTCAACCAACATCGTTATTCCTCTATTTAAAAATTGGGCTATGACTGCTTGAATCGGCTTTGGTGTAGGGTGTGTAAAGGTTTTTAATGATACACTCTGGCCGATTTTGATACTCATGCACACTCTTTAAAAGCACCAAAACTATGTCGTTGATAACTTTAAAAAATGTAAGCGTCGCCTTCGGCGCTGACGCCATTTTAGACCAAGCCAATTTAATTATCGAACCGAACGAGCGCATTGGCTTGATCGGGCGTAATGGCGCGGGCAAATCAACACTACTCAAACTCATTGATGGCAATATATTGCCCGACGATGGCGAGCTACTTCGTCGCCAAGGCACCATTGTAGGTCGCCTAGTGCAAGAAGTTCCGAGCGACATCAATTTTGATATTCGCAGTGTAATCGCGATGGGCGACGAACAGCTGGGCGAGGCCGTAGCAAATTTTTATTTGGCTGGCGACGCTGATATTGATGCACAAAATAGAGTCACCGAACTCGAAGCATGGGGACTCGATGTACAGGTTAAAACACTGTGCTCGAAGTTCAACCTAGATCCAGAAGTGCAATTCTCGCAATTATCTGGCGGCATGAAACGCCGAGTACTAATGGCACGCGCGTTAGTAAAGCAACCCGACATACTATTGCTTGATGAGCCGACCAACCATTTAGACATTGAAACGATTCTTTGGCTCGAAACGCTGCTAACCAGCCTGAACATTACGATGATCATCGTCTCACATGATCGTAGTTTTATCGACAAATTATGCACCCGTATCATTGAGCTCGATAGAGGTTTAGTGACCTCCTACCCAGGCAGTTTTCAAACCTATCTAACCACTAAAGAAAAAGCACTTGAAGATGAAAGTGTGGTCAATGCCAAGTTCGACAAACGACTCGCGCAAGAAGAAGTCTGGATTCGAAAAGGAATTCAAGCTCGTCGCACTCGTAACGAAGGCCGTGTTCGCGCTCTGAAAAAGATGCGCGACGAACGTAGCCAAAGACGGGAGCGCCAAGGTACCGCCAATATCAATTTGAATGCCGGTGGTGGAAAATCTGGCAAGGTTGTTATCGAAGCCGAGAACATGCATGCGAGCTTCGATGAAAAGATCATCATGAACGACTTTTCTTGTCGTATTTTGCGCGGTGACAAAGTCGGGATCATCGGCCCCAATGGCTGTGGAAAATCAACCTTAATTAAAATACTGACTGGCGAAAATCAACCTCATTCAGGCAAAATAAAAATTGGCACCAATTTGGAAATTGCTTACTTAGATCAACACCGATCAGCGATACGTGATGACTTAAGCGTGCAAGATAATGTTTCTGGCAATAATGAAATAACCATTAACGGCCAAACTAAACATATCATGGGCTACTTGCAAGATTTTTTGTTCAGCCCAGCTCGTGCTCGGGCCCCGGCGGCAAAGCTATCAGGTGGAGAACGCAATCGCTTAATGTTGGCTAAACT
>JALZVW010000180.1 GCA_023301745.1 Arenicella sp.
ACCTCGGCCCCCATATCGGCCAGGGTCTGAGTGCAATATGGGCCAAATAGAATCGACGTCATGTCGGCAATTTTTATATCGGTGAGTAGCGCTGCTGCTGGCATATGAAGTCGTATCCTATCAAGTTTAGAAATCGATGAATGTGCATCTATGAATGCTACAATCACACCATTAATGCTAACAACAAAGTTATCATTAATGCCGCTCAAATTCAATATATTGAATTGTCATTCATGATATTGAATTGAAAGCGTTCTCGGCATAAGATAGTTAGCATCAAGCCAATGGTTCGAAGAAAAATCTCGCACCTGAATAAATGGTAGCCGCCTCTTTGTTAAGCAATGATGGCCCCCTTTAGAATAAGACTTATTTATGACACAGAAAGTTAATGCCATCGCGAATGGTCACGCGATCCTGACATTGTTGGCCGCTCAAACGACAGAACATGGCGTCACCGATATTGCTAAGTCGACCGGCATTAGCCCAAGCTCGTGTTTTAATATTCTTAGAACCTTAGTAGACCTCAGACTCGCGACATTTGATGAAAAAACCAAAGGCTACTCCTTAGGCCCTGGCATATTCGAACTCGCCCGTAATGGCTTGTCGCACGACAGAATAGTCGCCGCAACACAGCCTGTGCTCATCGCACTCGCGCAGAAACACAATGCCACATTCGGCCTATGGGACATCGTCAATCAAAGCGAAGCCGTTTTAATTGCCATGGGAGAGAACTCCTCGCCGGCGCGGCTATCGCTTCAAATTGGTTCCCGTCAGCCAATTGGCGCTGGGGCCACCGGTAGAGCAAACTTATCGATGCATGAGCAAAATATTCCATGGTTAAAGTCAAAGTTTGCAGAAGTACATTGGCAAGGCTCGATAGACTTTAATGAATATTTAAAAGACATTAATCAAGCACGAGAGCGTGGCTATGCAATTGACCGAGATAAATATTATTTAGGTATATCGACAATTTCAACCACCTTTGACGAAAGCAAAACAGGTCGACGATACTGCCTTACCGCGGTTCTTTTATCAGGAGCACATAGCCCTGAATCGATTGATGCCGTTGGGCATGATTTAAAAGCTCAAGCGGCGAGACTAGTCGCTGAGTGCTAACCCGCCACGAAACATAGAAGTCACCGCCAATTAATGGAGCCAATAGTGAGTCTTAGCGCAAACGCAGCTGTATTAAACGAAATATCGGGCAAATTTACTATCCAGCCAATCGAGGTTGAAGAACCAAGAGTCGATGAGGTATTGATCGAGATAGCCGCCTGCGGGATTTGTCATACTGATTTAGTGGTCAGCAAGGGCGCTCTATCGGTTCCCACACCGGTGGTGCTTGGCCACGAGGGTGCCGGAAAGATTGTTTCAGTTGGCTCAGCCGTCACCAGTGTTGCGGTTGGTGACCCAGTGATTCTGAGTTACAGCAGCTGCGGTAACTGCGGCGCATGCACCTCTCATCAAGACCCCTATTGCAATGAATTCATGCCTCGAAATTTTAGCGCGGCACGCACTGATGGCTCAACAGCCTTCTCATCAAAGGGCGAAAAAATTCATTCTCATTTTTTTGGGCAATCGGCTTTCTCAACTCATATCGTGGCCCCAGCAAGGAACGTGGTAAAGGCACCAACAGATATTGACCTAGACATACTCGCACCTCTTGGCTGCGGCATTCAAACCGGTGCTGGCAGCATTCTGAACGAGCTGAAAGTACAGGCCGACTCGGTGGTTCTGATACTGGGCGCGGGTGCAGTCGGCATCTCGGCTGTAATGGCCGCACGAATTGCGGGGGCCAGAAGCATTATTGCAATAGACTTATCAGAAGCAAGATTAGCACTAGCTCAAGAGCTCGGCGCAACCCACACAGTGCGATCTGACGGTAGGTCAGTGAGTGAGCTATTAGCATCGATTAATATTAATGGTGCCGATTACATACTAGACACGACCGGTGTTCCAGCATTGGTTAATGACGCGGTTTCGTCGCTTAATATTCGTGGGGTCATTGGGCTCTCAGCCGCCTACCCACATGAGCAGATGATGGAGGTCGACTTTGCTTCGATGATGATCGGCGGGCGGCGAGTGCAAGGCATTGTTGAAGGCAGCGCGGTTCCTCAAGACTTTATTCCAAAGTTGATTTCATATTATCGCCAAGGGCTGTTTCCCTTTGATCGTTTAATCGAACACTTTTCATTCTCCGACATTAACGAAGCGGTTGAAGCCTGCGAATCAGGTCGTGTGATCAAGCCCGTTCTACGCATGCGCTAAGGGTCTGCAATAGCGTAAGTAACACAACAACACTAATTACATTTCACGCCCTGAAAAAACAAAAGGCCCCGCACCGGGTGGTGCGAGGCCTTATGCTGAAAACATCTTTCATCGATCAAGTACTAGAAGTCTTTACGAACTCGAATACCTATTTGACGTGGGGCACCAACATTGCCTTGAGCTAAGTTCAAACCAAGAGTATTAATGGCAAACCCATTCGAGAAGTACTCTTCATCGGCTAAGTTTGTACCCCAAAGAGATACGTTAAGAGTGTCACTAATATCGAAATCGATTTGCCCATTTAGCAGGCTAATTGAATCAACGACCGCCTGCCCTTCAGTGAAATCAGCTGTCAAAGCAGGAGATGCCAACTCTCTTTCATCGATAAACGTGAAAGTCAGCTGAGCATGTGCGCGTGTTTTCTGTGTAACATTAAAACCATAGCGAGCGGTGGCACTAAATTGAAAGTCGGGCCCACCAATTGGCTCGTCAGAACGATCAAATTGAAAAGTACCTGCGCTAGGGTCACTTGGATCAATCAAGCGTGGTTCTAAAAATTCGTCAAAGTCACCATCAATTAAACCAGCACCAACAGTTAGAGAAAAGTCCTCATTCGGAGACCATTGGAGATCTACTTCAAAACCAGCAAGTGTCGCTTCAGCAGCATTATTCAATATAATCTCAGGCACGCCCTGGGCTGATTGACTGTCTTCACCAATAGCAAAACTGGTAATTTGAATATCTGAGTAATCAGAATACCAAAATGCTGCATTTAACCTAAGGGTGTCTTCTAAAAGATCGGCTTTAAAACCAACTTCATAATTGATAACAAATTCTGGGTTCACAACGCTAGTGATGTCATTATCACCATCAATGCCGCCGCTTCTAAAGCCTCTAGATACCGAAGCATAAGTCAGGACATCGTCTGTCCAATCATAATCATACGCAACAGTCCAAGAAAATGCGTCAAAATCAGCTGAATTGGTTAAACCAGTTTGTGGAACACCACCGGCTACAATACGTTCGACAAACCGTTCTTCATCTGTCCATCGCACACCAACAGTTAAGTTAGACCTATCTGAAACACTGTAGGTACCTTGGCCGAATATTGAAAAGGAATCATTTTCAACAACCGTAATATCACCTCGACCACCCGTATCATTAAAGTCTTCACCTTCTTCATTTGAGAAAAAGACACCTGTTTGCCATTTAAGCCTATTTGTTCGGCCTGATAGGCGGAGCTCTTGCGCAAACAGATCCGAATCTTGTCCAATTGGAATGTCTGCACTCGGAGCAAAGGTCAAGAACGTAAACGATTCTTGCTCTCGATAACTCGTTACTGACGTCAAATCAGCAAAACCAAGATCGACTTCAAGAGTCGCGTTAATATTGGTTTCTTCGGCGCTCACTTCAGGTTGCCCTTCGCGAAGATCTGCAGATTCAAATAAATCATCCCCCGGAGATTGTGTCGCAATCGGAATAAAACCGAACAATAAACCAGTATTGAGTACTCTTACAACGCCGCCATTTTCATCAACAGTATGATGATCGGCGTTTACTCTAAGTGACAAATTATCATTTGGTTTGTATAAATAAGATGCTTTAAAAAACTCCTCGTCATCATCACCGAATTCTCTGCCGGTTCGATTTCCAGAACTGTCAATTCCATCACCAAAACCATCTCGTTCAGTAGTTGCAGCACCAAAACGCAAGGCTGAACTGTCATTTATAGGAACATTTACCACACCTTCAAGGTTGAGTTGGCTAAACTCACCTACAGTAACTTCACCATAGCCTGAAAATTCACCAATTTTTGGTGCGGTGGTAGTAACAATTACCGAGCCTCCGGTTGTGTTTTTGCCGAACAGCGTACCTTGAGGGCCTCTTAAAACTTCAACCTGTTCTATATCAAACAGATTACCGAATAAGTTTGTTCCACGAGTAATTGGCGCGCCATTAACATTGATACCAACCGCTTGGTCAATACTCAAGTCTGGTGTCGTCGTAGTTTGTCCTCGTATATTAAGCTCTGCCGAAAATTCTCCGCGAACCGAATCTGAACGAACATCAAAGTTAGGGGTTACGGAAGCAATTTGCGGAAATTCTGTAATGCCCGCATTCTTCAGATTTTGACCTGTTATGGCGGTTACCGAAATAGGAACTTCTTGCAAGCTCTCTTCGAACTTACGAGCGGTGACTGTGATTTCTTCAAGCTGCGCATAAGCTGGTGTGATTA
>JALZVW010000181.1 GCA_023301745.1 Arenicella sp.
TGCCAACGTTATCACCGTTAAGCAATCTATAGCAGCTCTTTTAATGATACTTCGGGGTCACTAAGTTTCATTGGATCAGGTGATGCTTTTGCCTGTATTAGCTTTTTCGATAACATAAATTCGGCTGGAGAATTCAAGGCATCAACGGCAATCAATTTTCCTTTCTTTAAATAAAACGCGGCGAATTTTCGACTGCTAGCATCGCCACGGGTGACGACTTGATCATGCTCTTGCAGCAAACCGGCTGTCTGTAATTTGACATCGTATTGATCTGACCAGAACCACGGTAATTGGTCGTAGATCATTTCTTTGCCGCAGATAGTTGCAGCCGCGACTTTGGCTTGTTCAACGGCATTCGGAACTGACTCAAGGCGTATACGGCGATTATATAAAAAGTTGTGGTGGTTGCTGCAATCACCAATAGCATGAATATTTGCGTCGTTAGTTTGAGTGAATTCATTAACTACGATGCCATTGTCGCAACTTAAACCGGCCTCATCAGCAAGTTCGGTATTGGGTATAACACCAATGCCGACGATCGCCGAGTCAAACGGAATGACAGCACCTTCACTGGTGACGGCGTGCAAGCCCGAGGCTGTTTTTTCGAATTTAGTGAGGCTTGCGTTGAGTCGAATATCCACGCCTTCTTGTTTGTGTATGCGTTGATAAAATTCTGAAATTTGCGGGCTAGTCACTCTCGCCAAAACGCGGTCCATGGCTTCAAAAACGATGACCTCGGCCCCTTGCTTCACCGCAGACGCGGCGACTTCTAGGCCGATATAACCCGCGCCAACGATGAGTAATTTGGAGCCAGGTTTGAGCTGGGACTTGATTACATCGACGTCTTGCTTTGTGCGCAGGTAATTGATGTTCGGTAGGTCCGCGCCTTCGATCGGTAGCTTACGTGCGCGAGTGCCGGTTGCTAGAATCAGGTGTGTATAGCCAAGTTGCTCGTCGCCATCAAGGTTGATGGTTTTTTCATTTCGGTTGATTGAATTCACCCTGCGTCCGAGCATGAGCGTGACCTCGTTTTTTTGATAAAACGATTCTGGGCGTATGAGTAACTTCTCGGCTTCGACGTCACCCTTATAATAGCCTTTGGACAAAGGCGGGCGTTGATAGGGTAATATGGGTTCATCACCTATCAGTGTGATGCGGCCTTGCCAGCCAAATTTTCGAAGACTAGCGACTGTTTCGGCGGCGGCGTGGCTTGCACCGATAATTACAACTGACGTCATAGCAAGTGACTCTCTGGGTTAAAGGTAATCGTTAATGTTACTTCAAATGCTTTGCGTGAAACGCAATGTGCTCGCCAATAAATGATGCAATAAAATAATACGAATGATCATATCCGTCTTGATACCTAATGTTCATTGGGTAGTCGGCTTCTCGGCTGGCTTGCTCTAGAAGTTCAGTCTTTAACTGCTCTTCTAGAAAATTATCGGCCTTACCTTGGTCAACCAAGATAGGCAATTGAAATTCAGCTGACCGCACAAGAGTGCACGAATCATACCTGTCCCAGGCTGCTTTACCACTGCCTAAATAGTTACTCAATGCCTTTTCGCCCCACGGACAATTTAGCGGAGAAACGATCGGTGAAAACGCTGAAACTGACTTAAATTTGGCGGTGTTATTGAGCGCAATTGTTAATGCACCATGGCCACCCATTGAATGGCCTGAAATAGAGGCACGTTGGCCGTCTATGGCAAAGTTGGCGTTGATAAGGGCGGGTAATTCGTTCACCACATAGTCGTACATCGAATAGTGCTCTGACCACGGAGCTTGGGTCGCGTTAACATAAAAGCCGGCACCAAGGCCGAAGTCCCACGCGCCCTGAGCATCATCGGGCACGCCTTCGCCGCGTGGGCTGGTGTCTGGGCAGACAATGGCAATTGAGTGTTCGGTGGCGTATTGCTGCGCTCCGGCTTTGGTGACGAAATTTTGATCAGTACAGGTTAAGCCTGAGAGCCAATATAGAACAGGCACTTTACTGATCTCGGCTTGCGGTGGTAAAAATATTGAAAACACCATCTCGCAGTTAAGCGACGTCGATCGATGCCTATATTGCGACTGTTGTCCGTCGAAAATTTTAGCGCTTGCGAGATGTTCCATAGAGCGGTAATAACCTTAAAGGTCTGTTTGGTTTGGTGGTTAACTTAAGCATAGTTTACATCGTATTTTATCGAAATAGCGCGTGTGCTGAAACTAATTGGCGCTAGGGGCGCATCGGTCTCGATGCCTAGATTTGAATCGTTCTATTAAATTAACTAAACAAAAAAACATTTGACATCTTCTATTCTTTAAATGAGAATGATTTGCATTCGCAATAGGTGTTTGAATATGTCATTTCATCAAAAAGCTGGTTCCACAGGTTCACCGATACCATCTGACTTCGTTGTTCGCACTCAGACTAATCGGTGGGTGATTCCGTTTAACTGCGAAATACTCAAAGCACTATTGCTGGAACAAAATATACACGCAGCAGATTTACTATTTAATTCTGAGTCGCACTGCCATGGGTTCATTAAACGCTTACTTTTGCTGGCCGCGCAAGACGAATGTAGGCATTGCTCTCCATCGCAAATTGCCACACTGGCTCGTGAATTGATTTATCAAGCGGCATAACTTTAACTTACTTGGATATAAAATGTTAGAACAACGAAATATGACGGTCGAAGGCTGTGAAAACGAAAGCTCTTTCGATGACCTTATGGCAAGCTTGTTTGTATTGGTGACACACCATAGCCTGACTCAATGTGAAGCATCGCTAAGCCCGATCGTTGAGCGGCTAACGATCTTGTGTCAACACTCAGAAATTGAGCATTACCCACACCAGTTAAGAGTTTTAGGGAAAATGAGGCAGCTTTGGTGCACAAAACTATTCGATGCTAGCTGTTCTAGCCCTCGGCATTAGCGAGTTTGTTCTCCAAACTAGTAATGCTTGACATGTTTGCTTAGCGAGATGTCTCAATGACTGTGTTAGGCAATTTCGAATTCTAGGAGTGTAATCCGCGGGGCTCTTTATTGGTTGAAACTCTTTATTGGTTGAAACTATCAATTAGTTGAAACTATCAATTGGTTGAAACTATCAATTGGTTGAAACTCTCAATTGATCGACATTTCTGGTGAAAAAATCTAAGGCTATGGCTCGGCGACCTCGATTGCGTAGCCGAGCCTTTTTCACATAGACCTTTATTTTTTGGCGATGGTCGCGGTGTCTTTATCTAGCCGAACGATTTGGGCTTCTTGATTACGTTCAATGGTGCATAAGAACATTCCTTTCTCGGTAGCCGATTTAACTCGTAATTTTGCTTTAAATTGTCCGCGGGTGCTCTTAATGTGGGCAATTCTTACTTTCTTAACGTTGTTAAACTGCGTGCTCGCAAGTGCTCGGCATTGGCCTACAGCTTCGCTTTCAGTAAGAGGTTTTGCCGCAAAAGAATTGCTCGACGTCAATATTATGGTGCTGGCGAGTACAGTACTAATTAATGATTTCATAGTGGCTCCGGTTTAATAAACCAAGGTTGAGTTGCGCTAAACCAAACCCTTTATTGAGCAGGCCTAGATGGCTAACAAGGCTAGTTGAACCTTTTGATTGACTAAACTCTGCCGAATTCATGTTTTTTTCAATTGAATTTTAAAATTCGGTTGGTATTTTAATAATCCGAAAGCCTGCCACCGCCAAGGACAGCGATAATTCGACACAATTCTGGCGCTTTGCTTGTCAGCGGTTATAATCTTATTTTTATATTGGGCTCGTTACGCACTATGAAACTCTATCAATACCCTAATTGCAGTACCTGTCGCAAAGCCATAAAGTACTTAGACCAACAAGGTCTGCAATATGAGTCGATCGACATCACTAAACAGCCTCCTACTAAAGATGAGCTAAAGCTTATGTTGGCCAGCTACCAAGGAGAGATCCGTAAGTTGTTTAACACTTCTGGCCTGCAATACCGCGAATTAAATATGAAAGAGGTATTGCCGACGATGAGCGCTGATGAAGCAATTGAGCTGTTGTCTGGCAATGGGAAACTTATTAAACGGCCGTTCTTGATTAGCCGCGATAAAGGTATTGTCGCATTTAAAGAAACGCTTTGGGCTGACTTTATCTAGCGCCCTTAAACTTATGTCTGCAATTGAACAGCTCACCGGCGTAATCAATAAAATTGGCGAAATCGCTAATGGTGTGCAACGTAAGATAAGCTATTTCGTCGCGTTTGGCTTGGTCGCAAGTTCGGCACTGGCGTGGAATTTGTTTTCGCAGGAATCTGCGGTTTGGTGGAATGCTTTGAAATGCGGTGTGGTGCTATTACCGGCGCTAATATGGGTAATTGTTTGGTTCGTTTTAGACCAACTACGCGAGGCGCCTAATTTGGTTGCTGAACTTAGGCAGGACGAAAATGGCGTTTTAGCGAATCTAACTGACTTTAGCCTTAAAGAGCCTGAAGGTTTACGAGGGGTGTTTAGTACCATTAAAGAATTTCGAAAGGAGGAGGGCTTTGAGGTTGTTTTTGACACGATTAGTGGCGTTGCATTGATTGCCAACCCTCTATTTGCGATTTTGGCATTGTTGTCGATGGTGGTGCTAGGAATGCTTATATTAATCACTCCTTTCGTATTGTTGTTCTAATTGTTGAATGCATTTGCCCGTATAATCCTAACAACATGACGACGATTCTAAAAGAAATGGGTATTCAGCAATGGCGCTTTCGAACGCCAGCGCCGGATTCTGACGTGGGTGCTCAAGCAAGGCCTGATAATGAGGAATCATTGTTGGCTCAAAGCACTGAACATGAAAATACACTCGCTGAGGCCTTGCCGGCCGCTGACGAATTCAATGCCATCGAACGGCCGTTGGTTGTTGAAGCTGAGCCGGTGCCTGTGCCTGTGCCGGCCCCTCTAGATTCGGTTGTGGTGCCCGCTGTTATCAATATGCCCAAGCCCGCAGGTGTTTCCGCTACAACGGCACCTTCTGCGCCGGATGCGGCGGCGATGCCAGTGCCTATTGCCATGCCCGCGAATGCATCAGAGCCTCGGCCAGCGATTGGTGCAGCGATTGGTGCACCAACAGCCCAACAGCCAATGGAATCACTCGATTGGCAAGGCCTGCAAGCTTTGATTGATGGGCAAGATTATTGCCATACGTGTGGCGCAGCGAACTCTAACCTTGGTGTTGGCGACGCTAATGCCGACTGGTTATTTGTTTCCGACGCACCGAGTCGTAGCGATTTAGCTCAACATCAGATGTTCTCTGGCCGTGCTGGGCAGCTCTATGAAGCAATGCTATTGGCCGTCGGTCTTGATCGGGCGGTGGTATACACCACCAGCGTGTTCAAATGCGCCGCGTCGGATGATTTGAGTGTTATTCCTAATTGCGACAAGCTATTGCAACGTCAGATAGAATTGCTAAAGCCAAAAGTGATTGTCACCTTTGGTGAATTCGCCGCTCAATCGGTAGTAAAATCTAATGAAAGCTTAGAGAAACTGCGCAGTCAAGATTTAAGCTGCCATATTTCTAAAGTGCCGATTGTCGCCAGTTATAGCCCGATACAGTTGCTAGACGAGCCATCGTTGAAAGCCGGGGCATGGCAAGATCTGAAGAAGTGCCTCGCGATTACGCGCTGACTTTTTGCGATCGTGGCTAACCGTCGAGAAGATCTTCTCCATGCCGCTCGACAGAGTGCCTTGTCGGTGCGAGATATGGAAACCGACGACCTAACGCAAGTGGTTGCTATAGAGAGCAATGCTCAAGCCAGTCCCTGGGCTAGACTCTCGTTTGAAGAGTCGCTGACTAAACAGTATTCTTGCCGTGTTATCGATATCTCTAGCGACGAACATGGTGTTGGCGCTAATGAGGTCGTGGCCTACCATATCGTATGCGAGATAGTCGATGAACTTCATATACTTAATGTCGTCGCGGCGCCACAGTTTCAAGGCCTGGGTCTAGGCCATATGCTAATGGCGGATATTCTCGAAATCGCCCGAGTGAAAAGCTTAGCTAAGATTTTTTTAGAAGTCAGGGCCGGTAACAAAGTCGCCCAAGATTTGTACCTAAAATGGCAGTTCAGGCAGATAGCCGTGCGTAAAAAATACTATCGGCCCAGCGCTCAAGGCGATGACCGAGAAGATGCTTTTGTCTATATGCGCATGCTTTAAACTCAGTTAGTAGCGGCAAATTAGCCTTGTCAAAATCAAGTTAGTTTGTCATTACAAACAGCGCTTGGTTCAATTGTAGAACTTGGTTTCTTGATATGTTGTTCCAACTTACGAGGTTATTTACCTTAACTTGATACTTTCGTGCGATTGACCACAAGGTATCGCCCCGCCTTACGTGATGCACTACTCGCTTATTCGGTGCCGAGCTTTCGGTTTTCGAACCCTGGTCTATTGAATCTTGTGCTCTAGCGGTCTGGGACGCGCGCACTGGAATCATTAAGTTCTTACCCGCACGAATCTTAGTTCCACTCAGGTTGTTGCTGGTTTTTAGAGCATTAACACTTACCCCATAGCGTCTCGCAATACTACTCAGCGAATCACCTTGCGCAATTTTATGGCTTGAGTAACTCAATTGAGGTGCGCGCAAGGCCGCTTGTTTAGCGTGTTCTATATCGCCCTGAGCATTTATTGGGATTAACAGGCGGTGCGGCCCTTCTGGTGACGTCGCCCAGCGTTTGAAGCCTGCATTTAAATGGCGTAGCTCTGATTGTTTGATGCCGGCGTCATCAGCGAATTTTTTTAGGTCAATTTGTCCGCCTAATTCGACAACTCTGAAATAGGGTTTACTTTCGATTACGGGCAGATTTACATTATAGGCATCAGGGTTATTAATAATGTTTTTCAGCGCGATTAACTTAGGGATATAGCGTTTAGTTTCCGAACGTAGAGACAGGTTTTGATAGAGCGTGCCCCGGCCCTTCGTTTTGTTTGACTTTATCGCGCGGGACACTGTTCCAGGGCCTGCGTTATAAGCCGCCAAGGTTAAAAACCAGTCTCCATCAAACATCTTGTTTAACTGCGTGAGGTAGTCCAATGCGGCTGTTGTTGATGAGAGTACGTCGCGGCGACCGTCATACCACCAGTCTTGCCTGAGACCAAAATGGCGACCGGTCGAGGGTATAAATTGCCAGAGCCCGTCGGCTTTAGAGTGAGAAACGGCTGATGGTTTAAAGGCACTTTCAACGGCCGGTAGTAGAGCAAGCTCCATCGGTAATTGGCGTTTTTCTATTTCTTCGACAATATGAAATAAAAATGGGGTGCCGCGTGTGAATAATGCGTCTAAATAAGTGTCATGCTCGCTATTCCACTTTTCGTATTGGCTGATATGTTTTGACTTCAACTCTGGAAATTGAAAGCCTCGGCGCATTCGTTCAAAAATTTCAGCTCGCCTATCACCTTCGGATGCTAGAGGTAACTGGGTGCTTGGAACGGTTTGCACATCACTATTGACCGAGTTGTCAGTCTCCTTGACTACGTCAAGACCTTCATTAGCTTGCGAGCTTGCTGTTACATCGGGTAACACGGGGGCACTGGACGATTGATTACGACTCGCGCAGGCGCTCAGCATTAACAATAGGCTAATGGCCAAGATTGGAGAAAAATAGGCTTTTAAATTCATCGACGAATAGTAATGAGCTGTTTACTCGACGTCAATGTGGTTGTTCGACATTTCATGTAAGATATGAGCTGTTTTAGATTGTCAAAATTCAGTATTCCAAGGGAGTCGAACAGTGCCCGAAAAAAAAGCGAATAGAAGAGAAGCAACGCTTACTCGGTGGAGTTCAAGTCAGTACGCTAAACGCTACTTTGATGATGAGTACGAGTTTATTGCCGCGGGTTTGCGGCAATCTGTTGGCCCGACTGTATTGCAGGTCGGGCAGCGTTTGCATAAGTCAGTGGTCGATGACTTCGATTTGCCATTTGTGGTCAAGACCAATGAGTCTGCTGATCACTCGTCGGACATTGTTGTTGATCCCGCGTTTTTGCCATTTTCCCCAGACGTTTTTTCAACCGTGATTTTGCCGCATGTGCTCGAGCGACATGAATTGCCACACCAAGTGTTGAGAGAAGCGCACCGTGTGTTGATGTCAGAAGGGCACATAGTCTTGACCGGTTTTAACCCAGTCAGTTTAATGGGGCTACAGCGTTGGTTACGGCCATCGGCGGTTTGTGCGGGTCGCTACTATTCTGTTCGACGAGTGATCGATTGGCTGCAATTGCTTGGTTTTGATGTGGTAGGCAGTTCGATGTTTCACTACGCTCCGTTATCGAGTAGCGACAAAATAAAGAACACCTTTCAGTTTCTCGAGTCGGTAGGCGATCGGTGGTTGCCGATGACCGGTGGCGGATATATGATTAGTGCTAAGAAACGTGATGCTGGTGGCAGCCTAGTTGGCCGAGCCCGCTTTAAGGCTAAAAAGCCAAAGCTGGTTGCTTCTGCGACCGCTAAAACTCAGCTTAAAACCATCAACGACTTAAAGTGAATAATCGATCGTCAATACTCAAACAAGTGGGGCTATATGAGTGACTATGAAAGACAGATAGTTTTGGATACCGAAACAACGGGTTTAGAGCATCGACAAGGCCATCGAATTATTGAAATTGGTTGTGTCGAATTGATTAATCGCAAACTTACCGGTAATAATTATCATCAATACCTAAATCCTGATCGAGAAATCGACCAAGGTGCGATGGAAGTTCATGGTATTACTAATGAATTTCTGATCGACAAGCCGTTTTTTTTGGATGTTGAAAAGGGCATGATGGATTACCTTCGCGGTGCTGAGTTGATTATCCATAATGCGGCATTCGATGTTGGTTTCTTAGATGCCGAACTTGAGCGAGTTGACCCCCAAGCTCCTAAGATTGCTGATGTTTGTGGTGTGCATGATACGTTGTTACAGGCACGCAAAATGTTTCCTGGTCAACGTAATGATTTGGACTCTTTGTGCCGCCGCTTTGACATCAATAATAGTCATCGTGAACTCCACGGCGC
>JALZVW010000182.1 GCA_023301745.1 Arenicella sp.
ATTTTCTTTAGGCTTTAGGAACATGGGAATAGTGGCACTCGCCTCTGTGTTTGCAGGCCATTGAACACCACTGCAATGCGGCTCTGATTCAGGTTGAGGGCGTGGCCCATCTTTGTGAATTTTTAGATACTCCACAACAGCCAAGCGTTCGCGATGCGTGAACTGACGGCAATAGCCTGGCCGATCGGCTAACTCGTAGCCAATAACACCATCGCCACACAAACCATCGTTAAATTCATGGCCAAGGTTGGAATTGCCGGTTATGCCCGTGTCGTATTTGAATGCGCCTTTGAATTTATCGACATTGAGCCCTAGAGTTTCCGGGATATACTCTTTGCGGCCCAAATAAAACTCTTGGTCACGTTCTTCAGCGGGTGACAACAATTGAAAGATGCTCGGCACAGAACCATTATGTAGATAAGGCGCTGTCGCCCACACACCTTCAAGTGGGCGAGGGCGGTATGCTCGCCAGTTTTCAGGCTTATCACTTTCACCAAAGCCATCTAGGTCGGCAACTTGCTCTTCTTTGCCCGGCACAATGCCATAGCCGTCTTTTTCTAATAGACCCCACTGGCGGTATTGTTTGGCACGAACTTCGCCCCCTATAAATGCCAAGCCTTCGGCAAAACCGGCTTTTGTCGTATCGGGAATGCTCGCCGGGTCTGGAAGTCTGAGAAAAGAACCATTGGCGCGAAGTTGTTCAATTTGTTTAACTACCGGTGTGATGTCGTAGGTGTTGTTGAGCATATTGCTCGCCGACGTTGGATCGGTACCAATATGATCAAGCGGAATGTGAATCAACTCCCAATACTGGTCGCGTTTGTATTGAAGCTCAAATTGCGGTACTGGCCTGCCAAGTCGCAGCGTGTCGCTCACTTGAACTGGCGGGTGGTCTCTATAATCTTTAAGCTCGATTAATTTGCCGTCGTTGTTGGTCATTGTCGGGCCATGGCAGGTAGTACATTCATGCGTTTTACCGGCGTCAGAGCCTTCTCTTACTCCCGTAACCGTCTTTCGCAGAAAAGGCCCGTGGCAAGCGGCGCAGACTTCGCCGAATATTTTCGAACCTTCGCTGGCAAGCTCAGTGTCTATGCTTCCAAATAGGTCTTCTGGCCATTGTGGAGGCTCAAGGAATTGTAAGGTGGTTTCTATGCAATGGAGTTCGGGTACCATTACCGAGTTGTTATAGAGATCATTACCGTGCAGTAGGTCTATTTTTGAGCGAGTACCTAAAGCCTCGTTGATGTTTCTCGCCATGGCTTGGCTAACCGTACCCATCCATTGTACCCAATCAAATGCCCATATATCCCAAAGATGAGGGTAGTTAACGGGGGCATCAGCAATATGGTAGTTTTTCGGCGTTATGTAATCACCATAAACCGTATTGGCAATACGGCCCAATGCGTCGGTACGCCCGTAACCTTCTTCTGTTGGGTAGAGTGAGCCATTATTTTTGGCGTACACCAGCGCTTGTTTAATCGCTCCCCAAGTCGCTTTGCGAAGCTGTTTCTTGCTGGCGGAATAGTCAGCTTCAGGAACATCTTTGAGAACCTTTTTTGCAAATCGATTGAATTTAAATGGGTTGATATAAGTGGTGGTAAGCGAGACTACGCTATTGGCAATAAATTGGGTTGGAGCAAGTGACGGTAGCGCGTGCCCACCAGGGCCTCCGTCGATCACTAAGGCGGTACCGCGGTAAGTAATCTGCGCCGAGTGACAAGCGGCACAACTAACGTCTAGCATCTTGGCCTTAGTCTCAGGGTTATAGTGCCACGTTAGGCCAACAGGTAGGTCACCGGGGTTGTTTTCGTTCGGTTTTTTTGCGGGGTCGTATATGTAGCCGAGTTGCTGCATATATTCACGGGTTACTAAGGGCTTTTTACCCACAGGCCTTTCAAGACGGCTAATCCAATCATATTCTAGCCCGAAAAATTCGGTTCCCTGCGGGGTTCGATAATAATGCTGGCGTTGTTCATCACACCAACCTTGGTAACTGACTGTTTTTAGATCATTGTTAGGATCATCAGGGTTGCCGTTTTCGGGGGCGGGATTGCTACAGACCTTGTCGTTGCTGGGCGTTAAAAAACGATACTCAGTAATTTCTGAGTACTCAGGAATATTCGGGTAGTTAGATATGTACCAAAGGTAGCCATAGACACCGACGAACAACAGTAAAAATAACGTACTGAGCGTTTTCCAATGCAATAATTTTTTAATTGACCGACCAACAAAGCGAAATACTGCGCTTAATATTCTCATAAGAAACTCGTTAGTTAGTGTTTTTGGCTAAACTGAAATCACTACCGTTATGGTTCAATTTTAAGCCCGCAATGGCCGATGGCATTTTGAGCAAATACCCAGAACCGCCACAGGTAACATAGGCGGTTTTCATGTCATCGCCGCCAAAGCAAATATTTGAAGGTAGCGGCGCGAACGAGCCGTCAGGAAGGGTGATTTCGACATACTCTACAACGCCATCAGGAGAAATTATCGAAATACCGCCATTGATCTCCGGCGTGTTTCCTTGTGGCAGCATTGTCGCTAGATAGATGTTACCCTCTACATCGATGGCCATCGAGTCAAGAATAGCTTGACCCTCTAGATCAGCTGTCAGTAAATAGGCGCCGTCCATCGATGCCGAATTGCGTTTGATTTCGCCAGGCCCTGAGAGTTCGAAATACATTACTTTACGTTCGTAAGTGAGCGCAAAGTAGAGACGTTTTCCATCAGGCGAAAGAGCAATGCCGTTAGGTGAGTTCAGTGGGTAGGCCATTTGCGTGATGGTTTTTTGGTCGGGACTCACGTAATAGAGCCCGGTAATGTCACGGTCACGCTCTCGAGTCTTGCCAAAATCAGAAAACCAAATGCCTCCGGCTTGGTCAAAAACCAAATCATCAGGCCCTTTCAAATCAAAGGCAGGGTTCCAAGCCGGGAAGGCGGCCCCGGTAGGATCAGGGTAGCCCCGCTCACGGCAGTCGGTAAATAAGGTGCTTACCTCACCGTTTAGCGTGTTCACTTTTTGCAGCGAACCACCTTTGTAGGCGTCGCCTTTTGGCTGGTCGCCACCCACCCATATTATTTTTTCCTTATTTACGTTTGGTATCGGCATCCACTCAAAGCCACCGTCATTGCAAACATAGATGCACTGGTCTGGACCAACAGCTGCGCCGTTAGGGCCGCCAGGCAATTCGGCAAGCGTTGTTTTTGTGCCGCATGGGGCGACCTTCGTGAGTCTCTCGCCCTTGATCTCTACAACGATGATACTGCCGTCACTGCAGTGGATTGGCCCTTCAGGGTATTCTAGTGTCGAACTGATGATCTCTATTTTACTGGTATCGAGTTTTGACATATGGTTAGAAGCCTCCACCGGCTGGTTATTATTTTTATTGTTCGTCGCTTTTGATAAACCCGTGTTTCTTAAGCCCACCCGTGAATGCATTGATATCTTCGGGGCCAGAGGTTTCGTTAAAAAGCTGGCGATAGTAGAAGTCTGCGGTCAAGTACGGGTTTACGCTGCACACACTATCGAGTGACGATTGAGCGCTTTGTTTGTCGCCCAGCACGCATTTCGAGTTCGCGATCAATAAATGATTATGTAACCAACCCGGTTGTTCAGCGAGACTTAGCTCGGCGTACTCGATCGCAGCCTCTTGATTGCCTAGACGCTGCTCAGCCAGTGCGCGAAAATAATTCCAATAGGGTGCTGACGGGTGTTTCGGTGCGGTTTTAAAGTTTTGATCTAATATATCAATCGCCTCGTTCGCGCCGGTTTCTCCGCCAGATGCCGCCAAGACCAGTGCTAAATAGCCCCGTGCAATTAAATTCAAGGGCGCAATTTTAATCGCACTGCGCAGCGCCAGGGTTGCTCTGCGCGCTTCACCAAGATGAAGCCATGCGATACCCGCGTTCTCTAAGACCTCTATATTAGATGGCGCTAAGCGGTAGGCTTTTTCAATATGACGACGTGCGTCGATAATGCATTGATCATAGTCATTACTGGTGCCTGCAATTAATTGTTGCGTAAGTAGCACTGCGAGCGCGGCGTGGGCACGCGCGTAGTCGGGTGAGATAGTGATCGCTTGTTTAAGGTAGTTACTCGCATCTTCAACGCCTTTTTGTGAGAATGCGGTTAGCCAAAAGTGATACGCTTTTTGCACCAAACCCCAGGAATCGAGTTGATGATCAGGAATCTCTTCAGCAAAAGAGGTTTGTGCGAATTTTACCTCGCCTAATACGGTGCCAACAATGCATCGAGCGATGTCGTGCTGTACTTCAAACACGTCCTGCATGTCGCGTTTATAGGTTTTAGCCCATATTTCAGTTTCAGTATCAATGTCAGTTAGTTGCGCGGTAACTTGTATGCGATCACCAACGCGTTGAAGTTTGCCAGATAGAACAAACTTCGCATTGAGTTGTTCAGCCATTTCACTGAGGCTATCACCGCTGGTACGGGCACTATAAGAAGAAAGTCTCGAGCTAACTCGAATGGTCGGAACCATGGTGACATGAACGATGATTTCTGAGGTTATGCCGGCGGCTATAAATTCGTCATCAGGGTTACGTGATAGTGACTCGAATAACATTACGGCAATGGAGAAACGTCGGTCATCACGAGGCATCTTTAAGCCTCGCGTAGCAGGTTTTGCGATAACTTTTTCGACAAGGTCTAGTGAATTTTCTGGCTTACTAATATTACGTTTGAGCAGCGGCGTAAGCACATAGCGAAGGGCACCATATAAAATGCCCGCAATAACGGCAATAGCGGCCAAGGCCGATAAAGCCGATTCGTTATCCGACAACCATTTAACCAGCTGGTGTAGTGTTTCCAAACGGTAACCCCAATTTATTTGATTAATTTCAAAGCAATTCCCGTTAGCATTATAGGAAACACGCTATTCAAATTTTATATTCTTAGTCTCTTTATTTGGGTTAGTCGCCTGTCACCAGTACCAATTTCGATCGCCTATTTGCCGACCCAATGGCCAATAAAAATACCCGAAATCTCATCGGTTAGGCACTCAATAGCGTTGGTATTTTTAACTAAAGATGTTCTAACTTTCTACCCAAATTAATGTATTCAAATTCTAACTAAATCCTTGCTACAAGTTAAATGTGAATACCTTATCTGACAGCGATCTTGTTATGATTGATCTGCCTGTCAATAATTAGCCAAAACTATATCACGTTGAGCAGGTGCTCGAAAGCTTTCCTTTTGTCCATAAATTGCTTGTAAAGCTCAGCATTTGCTGGCTCTCGAGGAAATGGGCGTTTAGTAACTACAGACCCTTAATAGACCATTATGCATATAGAACTTTCTCAGCCATTGGTATTAGCGTGTGGCGCCGAAATACCAAACCGTATCGCCAAAGCGGCAATGACCGAAGGTTTAGCCAATAGCCTAGGCGAGCCCAATGACGACCTAGCAAGGCTCTACGGTATTTGGTCCGATGGTGGTGCCGGCTTATTATTGTCGGGCAACATAATGATTGATGCAGACCACCTCGAACGACCTGGGAATGTTATTATCGACCGCGAGCCTAGGCCTGAAATGCTGGCAGCGCTCAGACAGTTGTCAAAAGCGGCAACTCGCAACGGTAATCAATTTTGGGCGCAAATTAATCACGCCGGAAGACAGACTCAAAAAGCGGTTAACTCAAGCCCTAAAGCGCCGTCAGCGGTTAAACTTGGTTTGCCTGGAGGGCAGTTCGGTGATCCGGTCGAAATGAGCCAATCTGATATCGATGCGGTTGTAAAAGGCTTTGCTCGTTGTGCTCGAGTCGTTCAGGAAACTGGCTTTACGGGTGTTCAAGTGCATGCGGCCCATGGCTATCTTATTTCTCAGTTTCTTAGTCCGAGGTCTAATCAGCGCAATGACGATTATGGCGGGAGTCTCGAAAACCGAGCGCGATTGCTATTGGATATCATTGCTGAGGTTCGAGCCGAAGTGGGCCCCGAATTTCCAGTGGCGGTCAAACTCAATAGCGCTGATTTCCAAAAAGGAGGGTTTGCCTTTGATGACAGTATGAGAGTTGCTCAATGGCTGCAAGAGGCAGGCATTGATATGATCGAGATATCGGGTGGCACTTACGAGCAGCCTAAATTGTTGGGTTTGGAGGGCATCGAAGCCCCAGAACCACAACAGGTGGCTGAATCAACCTTAATGCGTGAAGCCTACTTTGTTGATTTTGCACTCGCTATGCGACAGCATGTCTCGGTGCCGCTGATGGTCACGGGCGGCTTTCGTCAATTGGCGGCGATGAACAATGCGCTCAATGGAGGGGCCGCTGATATTATTGGTATTGGCAGGCCGATGTGTGTCGATACACAAGCACCCAAGCAATTATTGTCAGGTTTACTTGAATTACAACGCTATGAGACAACCGTAAGGTTATTGCCGAGATGGGCTGAGTTCGCACAAAAAGTGCCGCTGCTTAAGACGATTTCTGGCTTCGCTGTTCAGTATTGGTATTATGCTCAGTTACTATCAATTGGCCGTACTGGGGTGGCTGATAAAGAACTATCGGTCTTTGCTTCGATCAAAATTCTTTTAAAACATGAAAAGAGATGGCTTAAGGAAAGGCATAAGCGTGTCACAGGGTCTTAGCCTTAGGAATATTTCGCCAGAATAATAAATTGAAAATTAAGAAGAGATAAACATGTTGAAAAAGTTAATTCTGGGGCTTGTCGCCTTGGTTGTTGTCGTTGTTGTGTCTGGTTTCATTTATGTTTGGATAAATAAATCGCCGAAAATCTTTGAGGCCAGCGTCGCGGGTCTCTACCACACTGCGGAACGGCCGGTCGAGAAGGGCAGTCTGCGCCAGCTAGATAGCGGTAAGGTTGTGGGGTTTGCCGATTCATATGACACTTACGCTTGGTTAGGCATTCCCTACGCTAAGGCGCCTGTTGGAGCATTGAGGTGGAAAGCGCCACAAGCGGTCACCCCATGGTCAAATACCTTAGAGGCGACTGAATATGGCCGTTCGTGTATTCAATTCTCTGGACCACTGTCAGGTGTGCAAGGCGGCGAGGGTAGAGTGGTCGGCAATGAAGATTGCTTAAGCTTGAATATCTGGGCACCTAAATCCGCTCGTTCCTCGACCAAAAAACTGCCGGTAATGTACTGGATTCATGGCGGTGGTAATGATTCTGGCACAGGGGCAATATTTCAAGGTCATCATCTGGCTGGTATGAAAGACGTTATTGTTGTAACCATCAACTATCGGGTTGGTATGCTGGGTTGGTTTAGCCACGATGCGATACGAGCCACGGCGTCGAACCTTGAAGACGCTTCTGGAAATTTTGGAACCCTGGATATCATTCAAGGCTTAAAATGGGTGCAACGTAATATTTCTGAATTTGGAGGAGACTCAAATAATGTCACTATATTTGGTGAATCCGCCGGAGGGCGCAACGTCTATTCCATGCTCGCATCACCGCTAGCAAAAGGGCTTTTTCATCGTGCTATAGCGCAGAGCGGAACACCGGATACAACACTACTAACACTCGCCGAAGACTATGATGACAATAAGCTTAATAGCCCAGTTTCAGGTTTAAAAAACAGTTCCAATGGTTTGATTTCATTGATTTTTTCAGACGAAAATCCAGAAGCGTCAGAAGCTGAAGTTCGCCAGCTCATTGGCGCTACAGATCCGTCATTGTTGCTAAAAAAACTCCGAGATGTGGCCCCCGAAAAATTGATGACAATGGCTTCTGAAAATAGTACCGCGTCAACGTATATACAAGTCGCAAGGGTCTTGCGAGATGGCCACGTGCTGCCAAAGGACTCGACCCTCGAACTCTTTAAGTCGACCAAAAACTATAATAGTGTGCCTTTAATGCTTGGCACTAATCGGGATGAGCAAAAAATGTTCATGGCAAGAAACCCAGAGTATGTCGATAACTTGCTCGGCGTATTTCCCAGAGCTAAAGAACCGGCCTACTATAATCGTGTTTCCGAGTATGTTTCAGATAACTGGAAGGCGGGTGCGGTTGATGAGCCAGCTAAGATAATCACTCAAACTGACGCGCCAAATGTCTATGCGTATAGATTCGATTGGGACGAACTGCCTTCTAACTTCTTAATTGACTTGCCAATGCTAATTGGAGCTGGGCATGGCCTTGAAATTAGCTTCGTATTTGGCGATTTTCAAGGCGGCCTCCCTCTCGGCCCTTTACTTGATAAAACCAATGCGCCAGGGCGCAAAGCGCTATCATTGTCAATGATGGATTATTGGGCGGCCTTTGCTCATAAAGGGGCGCCTGGCCGAGGTTTGAGTGGTCAACAGCCCGAGTGGTCGCGCTGGGAGCCGTCTGGAAATAATATCATGATGCTTGATACCGATACCGATACTGATGCCGATGGCGGTCTTCGAATGCAAGAGCTGCGAACCAACGTGGCTGATATTAAGGCTAAACTGCTGGTCGATGATATCTTGATAGATCAAAAACAGCGTTGCGAAGCTTATGCCAATTTATTTCTGCACGGTTATCAATCGAGTGACTTTTGGAACCCCGTGGAGTACTCAAAACTGGGTTGTGATGCATACCCCGCAGGCGAGTTCAGAAATAGCTAAGGTGGCCGCCTGAAGGTAATCGTCGATCAACGACTTATCTTGCTGGGAATAGGCGGCAAATCTACGAAGTTTGCGACTCTTTTCTCAGCCTTAGCCAGCATCGCTTCATTGATTTGGTCAAGGTTTAACATGCTTGCATTCCAGGTTGCTACGTAATCGAGTGTATCGGCTGTTGAGTGGTCACGGGTGTAGTTAATCATGCGTTTACAGCCATAGACCGCCAATGGCGCTTGTTGCGCAATCTGCTGAGCGATCACCATGACCTCAGACAACATGGTTTGATGATCAGGGTAAAGTCGGTTCACCAATCCATGTGCTAACGCTTCTGAGGCTGGAAACGGGTTGCCAGTATAGGCCATTTCGCGTGCTAATCCTTCCGGAAGCACATTAACCAAACGTGGGAATGTGCCAACATCAGCGGTCATGGCAATGTTAGTTTCGTGCACCGAGAAGAACGCATCTGAGGTGGCGTAGCGCATGTCGCACGCGGTCGCTAAATCTACGCCACCACCGATGCAACCGCCCTGAATCGCGGCCAGTACTGGAATTCTACAATTTTCTAGTACTGAAAAAGTATCTTGCATCAATTTGGCAATTTGATAAAAGCGAGCGCCGTGGTCGGCCTTGGTTTTGTCTTCGCCCTCGTTGCTTTGGCCCATAAAGGCGCCGATATCAAGGCCTGCAGTGAAATGTGGGCCGGTCGAAGAGATAACAATCACGCGCGCTTTTACATTGGCGTCTATGTCTCTGACGATCTCAGGTAGCTCATCCCAAAACTCAGGGCTCATGGCATTACGTTTTTGCGGTCGACTCAGTTGTATGTGTGCGACTTGTTGCTCAATCGAGACATCGAAGCATTGGTAGGTCATTGGTTT
>JALZVW010000183.1 GCA_023301745.1 Arenicella sp.
GGCCGTTGGCCGATATCCAGATTAATAAGTTAATGAAAATGGTAAGTACTATACGCTATTATTCAAAAGCAAATGCTGTAAGCTTTTCGAATGTCAACGGGGACACTATTTGCGAAGACTAAACACTTCAAAGGCGTTACGAGAAAACATCCAATAAATAAATTCTTAGAAAGAGATGACGATTCGACACACTGTTACGTTTAAATTAAAACATCAAACCGGGTCAGTCGCTGAAAGCGAATTTCTAGAAGCGGCAAAAAAGCTTGCTTCGCTGCCTACTGCGAAAAAATTCGAATGCCTAAAAGTAATGGGTAACAAAAATAACTATGATTTTGCTCTGTCGATGGAGTTTGACAACATGACTGCCTATGATGCATATAACAACCATCAAGATCACGTCAATTTTGTACAAGAGCGTTGGATCCCAGAAGTAATTGACTACATAGAAATTGACTACCAGTTGTAAACGAATAAACGCAAGTGACAGACCGACCGTCTATTCTTTGACCGCTTGGAAAATGTTCTCTAGCTTACAAAAGGCCTATATTTAGCGGCACTGCCAACATGAAGTACCGTTGAGATAAGCGATTAGCAATTCCGAGAGTCGTTATATTGCAGATCACTTTATCTTTAAAAAAACGGCTAATCAATTTTTTTTGTATCGTCAACAACGTTCATATTGGCCAAGCCACTCTTACCAATTTCAACCACGGCAAACGGCCCGCCAATCAATGAATGCTCAGGGTCGGAATGGTCCAACACCGGCGTGTCCGCTAACACTTTTTCGGCAAACTGCTCGGCATTATCTTTAGGCCGGTAGCCCAAGAAACTCGCTTTAGTATTATCGACTACAGTACGATCATTATCTGAAATACCATAAACCACGGTGAAGCCTGTTACCGGGGTATTGATCGATTGCTCGACCATGTGAATCAAATCGTCGTACGATAACCACGTTCCCAACGCCCTTGCATTATTGACTTGCGCGCAAGAAAAAATACGCATGCACACTGACTCTACTCCACGTTTGTCCCAATAGAGACTGCCTAGATCTTCAGCAAAACATTTAGCTAAACCATAAAACGTATCAGGCCGATGGGGGGCATCAGTACCAATGCAATCTCTTTTCGAGTGCATGCCAACGGCGTGAACTGAGCTGGCATAGACAACGCGCCGAACACCGTTTTGAAAAGCGGCTTCCCACACGTTATAGGCGCCGATAATATTCGGGCCTAAGATTTGTTCAAACGGCGCTTCGTCACCGATAGCACCGAAGTGCACCACCATGTCAGCGTCTTTTAAGACGTCGACCATTTGCTCTAAGCTGGTTAGGTCGGCTTTAACGTAGCTTTCGCCATCGTGAAGTTTGCCGATATCATCAACGATGTCAGTGCTAACTAGAGAGTCAGTCATCTTAGATAGAGGCTCTCGTAGGTAAGAACCAAGGCGACCAGCTGCACCGGTGAGGACTAATTTTTTCATGTTGGTTTATCTATTTATATTGGTGATTTCGCGATTAATCGAAAGCTTAGCAATCGATTCTGCAATGCGATCAATCGCCTGGTTAAGCACCTCGTCTGAGGTTGCGGTGGATAATCTAAAAAAGGGCGAGAGACCATATGCACTGCCAGCCACCGCGGCGACCTTGGCGTCTTCTAATAGGTATTGGGTAAACTGTGTGTCGTCTTCAATGGTTTTACCTTGGGGCGTAGTTGCACCAATAAAATAATCGCAGCCAACAAAGGCGTAAAAGGCGCCAGCGGGAGCATCAAGCGTTAGACCATCTATCGCTTGAATTCGAGATACAACTAAATCGCGCCTGCGTTCAAATGCGATTCGAAATTCTGTTACTGAATCTTGCGGGCCATTTAACGCCGCCGCTGCGGCCGCTTGCGCAACCGAGCACGCACCCGATGATATTTGCGATTGAACAGTGACCATTGCATTTATAAGTGCTTGATTGCCAGCGCCATAGCCAATGCGCCAACCAGTCATGGCATAGGCTTTTGACACTCCATTGACGATCAAGGTTCTTTCTTTAAGCTGAGGATTCGCAGCGGCAAACGAGACAAATTTCTGATCATCGAAAAGAATATGTTCATAGATTTCATCCGCCATCACCATCACCTGCGGATGACGGTTCAACACATCGCCAATGTCGTCAAGTTGCTGAGCCGAATACAAAGCACCTGAGGGATTAGACGGGGCGTTCAAAATAAGCCATCGCGTATTACCAGTAATCGCGGCGTCAAGAGCCGCTGCGCTCGCTAGGAATTTATCGTCGGCGGAGCATGAAAGCTCAATCGGTTTGCCACCAAGAATCAAAACCATATCTTTATACTGGCCAAAATACGGTGCGCATAATAAAACTTCATGGCCCGGTTCTAAGCTCGCCATCAACGCATTGAAGATAACTTGCTTTGCGCCATTGCTAATAATGATTTGCGAGTTTGAATAATCGAGTTCATTTTCGCGTTTGAATTTTGCCACCACGGCTTGCTTAAGCTCGGCTGTACCGCCCGTTGGAGGGTAACGAGTTTGCCCTGCTTTGGCCGCCTCGTAGGCGGCTTCAACAATATGGCTAGGTGTATCAAAGTCGGGCTCACCTAGCCCCATGTCAATCACATCATGACCTTGTGACTTTAACGCTTTAGCGGCCTGACTCACCCACGCAGAGGCCGATGGTTTAATCGGCGCGAGTCGTGACGATACAGGGTTTAGCAATTCACTCACAATATGCCTCATTTAACATTAGCTAACTTTTCTTGTTGGCGACATAACACTGCACCGTCGCCAGCTTTTAGTGATTCAACAAATTTCATTTCACTCATTGAATACTCGTTCCATTTAACAATGCTCTATTGATGCTTTCAATTTCAGTATCACTTAAACCGTAATCTCGCTTAGCGACTTCAGCCGAAATATAACCTCGGGCGAAGTCGCGCTTTACTAATTCAGGGTCTCGCTCACTGGGTTCACCATAGCCGGCGCCACCAGAGAACTCTAACTTAACTCGACCGCCATTAGGCACAAACTGCTTGCCTTTACCTTGCATCATTGAGCCATCTTCTCGCGCTATTATTGTCGGTGCCCCGTCATGGCCTCCTTGGCGGCCACGCGCGGGATGATCAACGCGATCAAACATCGCGGAGAAATCAAACTCATGTCCATCCGTCGCGCCGACTTCCATAAACTGGCCAAGGCCGCCACGATACTTACCCGCACCACCACTATCGGGTCGTAGCTCTTTTCGCCAAATAATAATAGGGCCAGTATGCTCGGTTGCCTCAACCGGCATGGTCATGACACCCGATGGAAATGCAGTAGCACTCATGCCATCTAAGGTTGGCCTCGCGCCTGAGCCACCGGAGTTAAAGGTAAGCACTTCGGCTCTTAGTGCATGCTCGGGCGCGGCCGCATCGGTTCTTGGCCTAAGCGAGACTTGAAAATTGCATAAGGTGCTTGCGCCCTCGGCAGGTACCGTATCGGGTAGGATTTTATCCAGCGCGTTATAAACGACATCGGGCAACATTTGGCCCACGACATGCCTTAGAGCGACTGGTGCGGGGTGCAATGCATTTAATAGAGTATTCACCGGCGCGGTAATCACAAACGGCGCAAGTGACGCAGCATTGTTAGGAACCTCTGGCGCTATTGCGCACTTTAGTGCATAGCAAGAATAGGCTTGAGTATAGACAAGAGGAACGTTGATACCCATCTTATCAACCCCTGACGAACCAGTGAAATCACAGTGCACAAACTCGTCATTGATTGCTAAAGAAACCTTCAATTCGATTGGCGTATGGTAGCCGTCAATTGTCATCTCACCGGTCGCTGATTTGTTTGGCAGAGCGGCGATTTTTTCTATGGTGGCGATGCGAGAATTTTCGAAAATAAACTCAGCAATATCGTGTAAGCCATTAAGGTTGAACTCTTGCATCATTTCGATTAAACGCAGATGACCAATTTCATTGCAGGTCGCTAGAGCGTGAATATCACCGACTACTTGATCAGGCTCCCGCACATTACCTCGCACAATGTGCATCAAGGTTTTATTGATCTCACCTCGCTCGGCCATTTTCATGATCGGAATATATAAGCCTTCTTCGTAGATCGATGCCGCGTCGGCCGTGAAGCCTCGGCCACCGATATCAACCACATGGGCCGTGCAAGCGAAAAAGCCGATCAGTTTAGATTGATGAAACGATGGGCTAACCACGGTGATGTCGTGTAAATGGCCGGTGCCTTCCCATGGGTCATTAGTGATATAAACATCACCTTCAAAAATATTATCGCGACCAATTCGCCGTATAAAGTGCGCTACCGCAGCGGCCATTGCATTAACATGTCCTGGGGTACCCGTTACCGCTTGCGCCAACATAAGGCCGTCTATGTCATAGACACCGGCTGACAAGTCACCTGCTTCACGTACCGAGGTTGAGAAGGCCGTTCTAATGAGTGCTTGAGCTTGTTCTTCAACCACTGAAATCATGCGATTCCACATGACTTGCATGGCCACTGTATCTCGTTTGCTTGTACTTTTTTGTTTGGTGATACTATTTTGTTTAACTGAATTCATCATTAGCTCGCTCTCACTCGCACGTCAATGCAACCGTCGATTTGCATTATTGCTTTGCGACTGGTGGGCAAAATCACGGTTGTTTCATCTTCGGTTATCGCCGCAGGGCCGTTGACAGTTTGCCCACATTGCATGCCGTTTCTCAATACCACCGCAGCGTGTTGGGCCTGACCGAGTGCAGGATCAAAGATTGAACGGTGTGAATCAATTGCGGCCTCGCCGGCATTGGATAATTCTTCGGCTCTATCGACAATTAAAGAAGGCGTTGTCGCATTAACCGCCCACACTGTAATCTCGATATCCATGCCATCAACCACACGGCCGAATAATGAGCGATAGTCATCCTCAAACAATTGTTTGAAGACTTTCATCGTCGGGTTCTTTGCTTGATCTGCGTTTAGCATCACCGGTATCTCCCAGCCTTGACCGCTGTAGCGCATATAAACTTTGAACTCAGATAAGATCTCGGCCGTTTCATCGCAGCGTTTTACAAACCCACGCGCTTCATGTTCCAGCTCGCTGAGCAATTCGGAAATAACGGCTGGTGCAAAGTCAGATAGTTTCATAAACACACTGCGGTTCGCTTCAAAACTAAACGGCGCTCGTAGAAAACCAATCGCCGAACCGACGCCGGCCCCTTGCGGCACGAGTAAACGATCGACTCCCAGTTTTTCGCATAGCCTGCCAGCGTGTAACGGCGCGGCGCCACCAAAGGCAATCATGGTGTAATCGGCTAAATCTTGACCATTTTCGACCGCATGCACGCGTGCGGCGTTGGCCATATTCTCATCAACGACTTCCACCAATCCATAAGCCGCCATTTGTGCATCCATATTTAACTTAGTGCCTAATTCATCTACCAGCACTTTCTCCGACGCAGAGGTCTTTAAGGTTATCGACCCTCCTGCAAAGTTATTTGGGTCGAGCTTACCAAGCACTAAATCGGCATCGGTTACGGCAGGCCGTTTTCCACCTTGGCCGTAACAAGCAGGGCCTGGCTCTGAACCGGCAGATTCTGGGCCAACCCGTATTTGCCGCATCGAGTCGACATGCGCTAAAGAGCCACCGCCAGCGCCTATTTCAACCATGTCTATTACCGGAATAGAAATTGGCATGCCCGAACCTTTTTTAAATCGATACGTTCGGGCCACCTCAAATACGCGACTGGTCTTCGGCGTTTGATTATTGATCAAGCATATCTTTGCCGTGGTGCCGCCCATATCAAATGAGAGCACTTTATCGAGCCCGTATCGAGCCGCAATTGTCGCCGCAAAAACGGCACCACCTGCGGGGCCAGACTCAACCAGACGGACAGGAAATTCAGCGGCACTTTCAATTGAAATAATGCCGCCTCCGGAATGCATTAAAAACACGTTACAAGTAACACCTTGTTCAGCTAATCGCCCTTCTAAACGCCCTAGGTAGCTTTTCATTAATGGTTTGATATACGCGTTAGCAACCACCGTGTTGAATCGCTCGTATTCACGCATTTGCGGCGATACCTCCGACGACAAAGACACCATGATTTCAGGCGCTATTTCGGCGAGCACATCTCTCACCATTTTCTCGTGACTGTCATTTAAGTACGAATGTAATAGCCCAACCGCAACGCTTTGGTAGCCTGCAGTTTTAATCTGTCTAGCAAGAGATTCAACGTCATTGCGATCCAAGGCTTGGTAAACTTGCCCCTGTGCGTTGATTCTCTCGTTAACCGTATAGCGTTGTTGGCGCGGCAATAATGGCTCAGGCAAACGCAAGTTCAGATCGTATTGCTCAAAACGCGACTCGGTGCGCATTTCAATCACATCGCGAAAACCCTGTGTGGTAATCAATGCGGTCTTCGCACCACTGCGTTCAATCAAGGCATTAGTTGCTAAGGTTGTACCATGAATAATCTGCCCTATTTCAGCTGCACTGACTCCGGCTTTTGCACACACCTGCAGCATGCCATCGATGATCGCATTCTCAGGCGCTATATAGGTGGTTAATACTTTAGTTGAAAATAGCTCCCCTGCTTTTTCTATAACGACGTCGGTAAAGGTGCCGCCAATATCCACGCCCATGCGTACGCTATCGATTGAATCAAAATCTGTCATGATGCTTTTTTGTCTGTTAAACGAGTAGCCGAAGATTGCTTAAACGTTGATTGAAAAGAGTCGTAGTATTTAGTTGCACATTGATGCGCTATTTCAGCCGCACTTTGCACCACACTTGAGCTTTTTGACTGGTCGTAGCGCGCCGCAAAATTAAGGGCCGTTGGCGTCCACGGATAGTCAACTTGAATCAATTGACCATTGGCTATTTCTCGTTCAACCATGGGCGCAAGTAACGCAGCCACCCCATAACCATCGATGGCCATTTGCAGACAGGCCGACAAATTGCTCGACGGCACGAGACGCGTCTTAAGCTTAGGCCAACGGGCAAAATGGGCGGCAACATCTTCGTAAGGGCGAGTGCGTCGCGCATGAGTTAAGATTGGAAAGTCACTGAGGTCTTGCGCGCTTACCGTTTTTTTATTTGCTAGGCCTGTCGACGGTGACGCGACCCAAATAATGGGGTAGACGCCCAGGCAGCGTTCACTTGATGCCTTACGTGCAAACGGCCCACTTTGAAACGCTAAATCTATATTACGTTCAGCTAAATCAGTTTCTAGCTTGGAAGAGAGATCAACGCTCAGCTCAATCACGACATTCGGAAAGCGTGCTTTAAACACCCTCATAAAATCACGAAGCCATGTGTGAACGACCATCTCGTTTACACCGAGGCGCACGGCGCCGTCGAACGCGGCTTCACCGTTCGCGGCCTCAACGAACTCATCAACCGACGAGAGCACATTGCGCGCATGCCCGAGCAACTCATGACCTTTCTCTGTGAGCCGCACTGAGCCTGCATCACGCTCCATCAATACCGTTTTCAAGGAACTCTCTAAGGTTGCGATGCGCGATGAAATATTAGGTTGTGTCGTGCTCAACCGGTCCGCCGCGCTTTTAAAGCTAGCAAGGTCGGCAACCAACACAAACGTCTCAAGTTGTTTAAGAGTAAGTTTCACGACTTAAGCAGAATTCAGAAAAACGCCTGAATGCCGGTTTGAGCACGGCCTAAAATTAAGGCGTGAATATCGTGTGTGCCTTCGTAAGTATTGACCGTTTCTAAATTGATCATATGCCGCATTACTGAGTACTCATCAGAAATACCATTGCCGCCATGCATATCTCGCGCTGCGCGTGCGATATCAAGTGCCTTGCCACATGAGTTACGCTTGAGTAAAGAGATCAACTCAGGTGCCAACTTCTTTTCTTGCTTTAAACGAGTTGCGCGTAAGCAGCCTTGCAATGCTAGTGAAATCTCGGCTTGCATGTCAGCCAATTTTTTCTGAATCAATTGGTTCGCCGCCAGTGGGCGGTTAAACTGAGTTCGATCCAAAGTGTATTGGCGAGCTGAGTGCCAACACGCTTCTGCGGCCCCCAATGCCCCCCAAGAAATACCCAGACGAGCACTATTTAGGCAAGACATCGGGCCTTTTAGGCCTGACACATTAGGCATCATCGCTTCTTGCGGTACGAACACATCATCCATCACTATCTCGCCAGTAATCGAGGTGCGCAACGATAATTTTCCGGTGATCTTAGGCGCACTAAGACCTTTCATACCTTTTTCTAAAATGAAACCACGAACCGCACCATCATCGGTTTTCGCCCACACCACAAATACATCGGCGATCGGTGCATTTGATATCCACATTTTGGCGCCACTTAGCTGGTAGCCACCAGGCACCGTTTTTGCTCGGGTGACCATTCCGGCAGGGTCTGAACCATGATCGGGCTCAGTTAAACCAAAACAGCCTACCCATTCGCCCGTGGCCAACTTTGGTAAATATTTCTGACATTGATCTTCAGAGCCAAACGCATAAATCGGAAACATCACTAAACTCGATTGTACGCTCATCATTGATCGGTAACCCGAGTCAACGCGCTCCACTTCTCGTGCGATTAAACCATACGAGGTATAGCTCATCCCGGCACAACCATAACCTTCTAGCATTGAGCCCAATAAGCCCTGTTCACCCATCTGCCGAAAGAGCGTGCGATCAGACGCTTCATTTCGATAGTCTTCGATCACTCTGGGTTGCAACACTGATTGAGCAAATTTTTGTGCCGTGTCGCGTGCCAGCTGCTCTTCGTTCGTCAGTTGATCCTCTAGGAGAAATGGGTCCTCCCAGTTAAAAGAAGCCCATTGGTTGCGTTGATTCATAGTAGTCCTTAGCCTAATTATAGACGGGTTTAATAGTCACTTTATGATAAATTAAATTAATTGAATGATATTATCAAGATAAATTTTATCTATCTTTAGTGGGATTGATAGAAACGCCAGAAAACATGACTTCACAGACCTCTGATAAACTGGTCGCTGATTTAATGATAGTCAATAGACAGCTTTGTCTTGGAATATTTGATGCTTGAAATTACAGTCAACGACATTACACATCAGCTTGATGTAGAACCCGACACCCCGCTACTGTGGGTCGTGCGTGATGAGTTAAAACTCAAAGGTACCAAGTTCGGCTGCGGCATTGCACAATGTGGCGCTTGCACTGTTCACTTAGATGGCACACCGATTAGGTCGTGCATCACTCCGATCGCCTCAGTCAATGGGCGCTCGATCACAACCATAGAAGGTATCAACGGCCAAGCCGACCCTTTGCACCCAGGCGCGCTGCATAGCGTGCAACAAGCTTGGATTGAAGAGCAAGTTCCCCAATGCGGGTACTGCCAATCAGGGCAGATCATGTCGGCCGTGGCATTACTCAACAAGATACCGGTGCCGAATGATGACGACATTGATAAAGCGATGTCAGGCAATGTCTGTCGATGCGGAATGTATAGTCGCATTCGCAAAGCAATCAAATCAGCATCAACCCAGTTCGCAAAAGAAAAGGCGATTGATTCGAATGCCGCTGACGCGTCGCTTAAGTCGAGCGGCTCTGAGGAATCTAATCATGGGTAAGTGGACACGCAGAGCATTCTTAACCACCGGCGCACTGGTCGGCGGCGGTTTGATTGTCGGCGTAGCGATTCGCCCAGGGCACCGCACGCCCAAACTTGCCAGCTTAGTTGAGCGATCAGGCGAAACATTGATTAATGCCTGGGTGAAAATTCTACCGGATAACAGCATCACAGTAATTGTTCCTCATGCCGAAATGGGGCAAGGTGTCCACACCGTGCTACCGATGATGCTGGCTGATGAAATGGATGCCGATTGGAGCACTGTTTCGATGGAGCAAGCGCCAGTGCATGATGAGTATGCCTCGAACGATATCGTTCGAGAAGTCGCATTACCAACGCAGGTCCCCGGCATTGTTGAAGATACGCTTAAAGGAACCTTTCTTAAAATCGCACAGAGCATGTCACTACAAATCACCGGAGGCAGCTTTTCAGTTCGAGGCACAGGCACCTGGAGTATGCGAGTTGCGGGTGCCGCCGCCCGAGAACTATTAATCGACGCCGCCGCCGAGCAATGGCAAGTGCCAGCCAATGAAATTCGCGTTGAAAAAAGCGTTTTATATCATGACAAATCAAATCGCAGCGACCAATTCATCGCCTTTGCTAAAGCGGCGGCAGGCAAACAAGGCCCATCGAAACCGAAACTAAAAACGCCCGAACAATTTAATATAATGGGCCAACATGTCGAACGTTTTGATATACCATCAAAGGTAGATGGCACGGCCGTTTTTGGTGTTGACGTAGAACTACCAGGCATGAAGTATGCGTGCGTGAAATGCGCCCCAGTTTTTGGCAGCATGGTGTTATCAATCGATAGCTCAGCCGCCAAAGTGATGGCTGGCGTGGTTAAAATCGTTGATCTCGGTACGGGTGTCGGCGTTATTGCCGATTCTTATTGGCAAGCAAAGAAAGCACTCGACAAGGTCAACGTCACCTACAGTGAAAGCAAAGCCAATCGCGTAAGTTCAGAGGCAATATTCGAACAATTCGGCAAATCAATGGACGATGCCATTGCCAATAAAAATGAGGAAGACGACCATAAAGTCGGCGACGCACGCGGTGTACTAGCCAAAGCTAAAAATATTGTTGAAGCTGAGTATCGAGTCCCTCATTTAGCTCACTCAACGATGGAACCGATGAACTGCACGGCTTGGTCACACAATGACCGACTCGAAATTTGGGCCGGCTTACAGAACCCATTAGGCGTTCGCAATACCTTAGCCGAGCAGTTTGATTTTGAACCCGAGAATGTCGTTATTAACAATGTCTACCTCGGTGGCGGTTTCGGTCGAAGAGCGATGGACGACTACCCGATACAGGGCGCAAAACTCGCGTTGGCAGTCCCTGGCGTGCCAGTAAAAATGATTTGGTCTCGCGAAGAAGACACCCAACAAGACTTCTACCGACCCGCAATTATGAGTCGATTTAAGGCCAGTCTAGACGACAATGGCATGCCAGATGCATGGGAAAATCAATTCGTCGATAAACATGAACCGGCAGAAGCTCCGACAATTCCTTATGCGGTTGCAAACCAGTACATCCATTACATCAATAGCCCAAGTCACATACGATTTGGCCCTTGGCGCAGCGTTGACCATACCCAGCACGCATTCTTCACCGAATCGTTTATCGACGAATTAGCCGCCAAAGCCGGCAAAGACCCTTACCAGTATCGCTATGACTTGTTGAGCAATGAGCTTCGCGTTCGTCACGTTCTCGAAACGGCTGCCAAAATGGCCAACTGGGGTAAGGCCATGCCACACGGCTGGGGGCAAGGCATTGCCTTGCAGCGTTCCTTCAACACCATTGTCGCTGAAGTTGTTGATGTCGATATGAGCAACGGTAAGCCTCGCGTCGACAAGGTTTATTGTGCCGCCGACCCTGGGTATGCAATGAGTACTGATGGTTTTAAAGCTCAAATGGAGAGCGGAATCATTTATGGATTAACCGCCGCCCTATACGGCGAGATCAATATCAAAGATGGCGCAGTAGTAGAAAGTAATTTTCATAACTACAAGATGCTTCGCATGAACGAGTCACCCGGCATTGAAATAGAAATCATTAATAGCGACGATACATCACTCGGCGGTGGCGGCGAACCTGGCACACCACCGATTGCGCCGGCGCTAAGCAACGCTATTTTTGCTATTACAGGTAACCGTATACGTTCGCTACCTATTAGCAAGTACTTGTAAGCAAGCACCTATTAAGCAAGAAACTATTAAGCAAGAAACTATTAAGCAAGCACCTATGAATACGGCTAGCCGACTTATTGATTGCGACTCGTATGCTCTTCTAAAAACTGAAGCAAACCTTATCGGGCTTCAAGAAATATTTCATTTTCAACAATAGAGACAAGCGGAGCATTAGGCAAATCAGCAATACCTTTACCACAGCTTTTACCGGTTTCGACATCGAACTGATAACCATGCCATGGGCAAGTGACTCGGCCTTGATGGTCGATTTCGGACGCTTCAAGCGGGCCTAAACGGTGCGGACAAACAGCGTTATAAACCAACCACTTATCTTGCCATCGATTCAGCACGTAGCGATGCTTTCCAAACTGAACAACTTTTGGAAGCTCATTAATAACATGATCTATAGAGCCCAACGATAAGCTTTCTATTGGTGGTTCAAATTTACGGCGCTTGAGGTTATCAATCGCCGCCTGTCGACCACTCATTAACGCTTCATCTTCGTCATAGAGCACCGAGTACTGATGGTGCAAGGAACTGAGTATAGATTGCTGCGGTTTATCAACCTTACTGACCCGATGAACGCCTAGTTTTTGGGCTACCTTTTCATATAAGAAAAAAGGCATTAGAGCCTTAGAGAGTTGCAACACAAGCAGCACTTTCGAAAACCTCTTTGGAAGATAGAATTTAATCGACACGTCGATTTCGCGGCTAGAAACTTGGCTCGCCCACGTGTGAATTTCAAAGCCTTTCGCATCGCCCGATAACACCGTGGTGGCCCAGTAATTACGAGATTTATCAACCAGTAGCTCTAGGTGTTGTGAGCTTGAATCTGGCAAGGTTACTATCGCGCGCCAACCCCAATCACCTTCGTCAAGCAAAGAAATTGCGTTGAAACTCGACTCATGAATGTATGGCAAATGCTCCCAGTCATAAGCATTTTCTATCATTCGCGCGATACTAACCGGCAGCCGGCGCTGATAGCCACCAATACAGAACAAGGTTTCTAAACGACTATAATCAAGTGATTTACTTCGACGGTCAAACACGGCAAGACTCATATTAGGTGGTTGAGATGTAACATTATCAGTAAATACAGAAATTCTTGCGAACGTTAGGCCTTAAATACTGACTCACAACCTTTGAAAGCAAAGCTAGAGTGCATTACCATGAGATCTGACAAAAATATTAAAATAAGTGACTCATGAATCAATCCGTTGTTATTAGTGGCTCAGGTGTTTGGAACCCTCCCCACACCATCACTAACGAAGAGTTAGTAGATTCTTATAATGCGTACTCAGAAAAATTTAATGCTGACAATGCCGCCGATATTGCCAATGGCCGTGCAACTGAAATGCCGATGTCTTCGGCACCCTTCATTTACAAGGCATCGGGCATCAAGCAACGTTACATCTATATTAAAGACGGCGCCCTTGACATCAACCGTATGCGCCCGAGTATCCCCAAACGGGGCGATGATGAATTATCTCACCAAGCGGAATTTGCCTTAAATGCCGCCAAGATAGCCTTAAATGATGCGAATAAAAACGCAACAGAGATTGACGCCGTAATCGTAAGTTGCGCCTATACTGAACGTGCGTACCCGGCGATTTCAATCGAAGTTCAGAACGCGCTAAAAATTGAAGGCTTTGGCTTTGATATGCTCGTTGCTTGCTCAGCCGCAACATTTGCATTGCAACGCGCCTACGAAATGGTTAAATCAGGCACGGCTAAGTGCGTTTTAGTGATTAACCCTGAGTTAACCTCTCCTCAAGTTAACTATAAAGATCGAGATAGTCACTTTATTTTTGGTGATGTATCAACCGCGGTTGTTATCGAGGGCTCAGACACCTGCCAATCTGAGCATAGCTATGAGATCCTCGGCACCAAAGCAGTCACTCAGTTTTCAAATAATATTCGCTCAAACTTTGGTTATGTGTCACACGCAATCGATGATGAGGTTTTTAATCCAGACAATTTATTTCACCAAAACGGCCGCGGCGTATTTAAAGAAGTCTGCCCAATGGCGGCCAAGCATATTCAAGACCATCTAACCGAGCTTGATTATACGCCACAAGATCTAAGTCGTTGGTGGCTACACCAAGCCAATATAAATATGAACTTATTGGTTAGCAAACGACTACTCGGTCGTGACGCCACTCTTGAAGAAGCGCCCATTGTCTTAGATGAATATGCGAATACCGCTTCCGCCGGATCAATCATTGCGTTCACTAAATATAGTAAAGATCTAGCATCGGGGAGCGTTGGCGTGATTTGTTCATTTGGCGCAGGTTACTCAATTGGTAGTTTAGTTATAAAAAAATGCTAGGTTTTACTGCGCTGCCATTTTTTGACAACTAACTTTTTGTCAAAAAAGCGGTTAGACTAGCGCCGGGTTATATTGGTTAGGGTAGTTAGTTCTATGTCTAGATGTAGAACATATTTGATAATTAACCACTTTAGACGTGTTGAGTAATGGCCATGTTTGCCTAGTGCAATTTGGAAGAGTGCAATTGGGAAGAATTCAATTGAGAAGAGATCAATTGAGAAAGTGCCTTATGCCTACACACCTGAAGTCAACCGGATTGGACAATGACTTACCAACGCCCATGCCTATTGCTAGGCAACAGCAATAGACATAGCTACTGCGCGCAACGAAATACTAAACAGGCACTGATTGCAATATTGGCATTCGGCCTTGTGTTTGGATTGTGCGCCAACGCTCAACAAACAAATGTTGCGACTAGAATCACACCCATTATTAACTACCTATTATTTAGCGACACGAGCGTCGGTGAAGAGGTAGCTGCCGAAGAAGCATCACGGTTTCTAGTTCAAACGACCTTTGGCCCCACCTATGACGAAATCGCGAAACTTAGTAACGGCTCGCTCGATACGTGGTTAGCCGAACAGTTCAGTCTCCCTCAAACTAAAACGGTCGATTACGCCGAGTCACAAAACTGGGTGACCACTTACCCGCTAATTGTTGCTGGGTCAGCTAGGTCATCGCTACTAAATGTGATGCTGAGCGCACCGGACCAACTGCGCCAACGAATGGCCTATGCACTGAGTCAAATATTCGTAGTCTCCCGAGACGTGAACAATGGAATGAACGAGCGACCACTTTATTATCTCGATTATTATGATTTATTAGCTGAGAATGCGTTTGGTAATTACCGCGATTTACTCGAGAAGGTAACTAAGAACAGTGTTATGGCCTATTACCTAACACTCAATTTAAATGCGCCGGCTGGCACTCAAGTGGGCCCTATTGGTCACCCCGCAAGTTTTTTTGTTTCAAGCCCAGACGAAAATTATGCGCGAGAAGTCCTACAGCTGTTCAGCATTGGTTTAGTGGAGCTAAATATAGATGGCACGCCTAAGGTCGAAAACGGAGAATCGATTGCTAGTTACACACAAGAAACTATCGAGAATTTTGCGCGTGTTTTTACCGGCTGGAACTATCAAGCTGGCAGCACACCGGAAAACAGTAGCTTCTTCAATCTTGGTATACCGCGGCACACTATGCCAATGATTGCGTTTGATGAATTCCATGATATGGGCGAAAAAACATTGCTCAACAATGTAACTTTGCCGGCGAATCAATCGGCCGAAAAAGACCTTGATGATGCTCTCGACAATATATTCAACCACCCAAATGTTGGGCCCTTCATTGGCAAGTTATTGATTCAGCATTTTGTCACTAGTAATCCATCGCCTGCCTACGTAGCAAGAGTGGCTGGAATATTTAACAACAATGGCCAAGGTATTCGAGGTGACTTACAAGCCGTAATTACCACGATTCTTCTCGATACCGAAGCTCGTAATGGTCACCAAACCATGCCAAATAAATTTGGTAAATTTAAAGAACCATTCATTCGCCAAACCGCTCTATGGAGAGGCTTGCATGCTCGCCGAAGAACGTCGAACAACAATATGTTCGATGCTTACGATACTAGTTTTCTTCGCCGTTTAGGACAATTTCCATTGGAAGCACGGAGTGTTTTCAACTTCTACCAAGCTGATTTTTCTCCATCTGGCCCACTGAACCAAGCGGGTCTATTAGCGCCAGTATCTCAACTTATAGACAGTGAAAGCGTTGTCAGTATTGCGACAACTGGCGAAGAGTATATTCAGCGCCACCATGATAACGCAACAAACAGCTTTGCTTCTTCGGCGGATGATCTACTGATAGACAGCCAACCGCTTGAAGATCTTATACCCGAAGACTTAAGCGACGTTGACGGTCTAATAGAACGCTTAAATCTAGTCTTTTTGGGTGGTGCGATGAGCGACGAAATGCGACAGGTATTACGAGAAGTCCACGATCCGAGCTTGTACCTAGTCGAAGACAAGTGGCGAATCGCCATTGATCTAGCCAATATCATAATTTTGTCACCACAATTTATGGTTCAAAAGTAGCCCTCGTGAGACGTAATGATATGAAAGACAGACGAAATTTTTTAAAACTCAGCGCCATCAGTGTGGGTTCCCTCGGTTTATTTGACAGCTTGAGCAAGCAAGCCTTTGCGACAATAGCCCCCAACGACTACAAATCATTGGTGGTCGTCAACTTGAACGGCGGCAACGATTCACTGAATATGCTGATCCCGAACACAACGACAGAATACGGCCAATACGCTGCAGCCAGGTCGAACATTGCATTCGACCGAAGCTCGTTGCTGCCGATTAGCCCGACCGGCTTAGCCGCTAATAGCTATGCACTCAGCCCACGAATGAGTGCTATGCAAACGCTTTTTAATGACGGCGATTTATCATTTGTCGCCAACGTTGGTAGCCTAATAGCCCCGATCACTAAGCAAGCCTTTTTAGACTCAAGCCGAACACAAGCGAGGCCAGTTGGCCTTGGCGGCCACAACACTCAAGCGGCCTATTGGCAAGCTGACCACAGTAACCGCATAAACACCACTAGAGATGGCTGGGGTGGGAGACTCAGTCATGAATTCGCTTCCAACGCCGTGTTACCAACTAATATTTCAATTAACTCAGGGCATACGATTTTACAAAGCCACGCAACTGAAAGATTTTACAATGTCGGCTTAAACGGGTTGATCACGTTGGAAGACTTCGAAGTTGCTAACGAAAACCCAGCAATTCGAGCACGGCGCAGAGCGGTTAGGTCATTGAATCAATTGGCAGCAAGCTCAGCCGACCCGTTTATGAAGCATGCAGGTCAGCTTTTTTCAGAAGGTTTAGACTTAAATCTTGCGCTACAAACCTCGCTCACTAGTGTGACTGAAGACTTATCAAGCCGCTTCCCTAACCCTAAATCAAATAGTGGAGGAGCCTTTTCGGCCGGCCTCGCAAGAATCGCTGAGCTAATACAAATTCGCCAACAGTTGGGCATGAAGCGTCAAATATTTTTTGTTGAATTAGCCGGTTTTGACACTCATTCAAAACAGTCTGAGAATCACGGTAATTTAGCCGAAGATCTCAGTATTTTTCTAAAAGCATTTAATGACATCATTACTGAAAATGACGAGCTTCGTAACTCGGTTGTCACCGTCACTACCTCTGAATTCGGGCGCAACCTCGCCTCTAACGGCGATGGAACTGATCATGCTTGGGGAGCGCAACACATGGTTATGGGAGGCCCGATTGATGGCGGGAAAATATTTGGCACCTTCCCATCACTTGAGCTCGATGGGAACGACGACTACAACGGCCTTGGTCGAATGATCCCAACGCTATCAATCAGCCAGTATGGAGCAACCGTCGCCAAATGGTTCGGAGTGCCCGATCAAAATCTATCAAACGTGTTTCCAAATATAGTTAACTTCGGGGCTGCTGACCGTGACTTAGGCTTTATCAATTAACGGGGTAAAGCTTACCTAGTTCCCATATAGGTCTCGGATAAGTCTCGGACAGCTCTCAGACAGGTCTCGGGCTTGCCGACACATCAATTCGAATGCACAAGCGTTACATTTAGCAACAATACTCCTTGTTAGTTCGCCAAGTAAAAGCGGGTCTATTAGCGCTCCTTAACGAATGCTCAAGAAGCCTAAGCACACTCGTCTTGGGCCTATTAACGAATTGAAAAAAACTTTTTCAGCACTATATTTAAAAAACTACTGTTGTTACCAAACACAATTAACCAGTCTCAAGGAGCCCGACTATGCAAAATAATAATATGAAATGCCATGAAGTAGATTACGAAATTTTTGGCGACGATATGCAAATCGTCGAAGTCGAACTAGACCCTTCCGAAACCGTCATCGCCGAAGCCGGCGCAATGAACTACATGGAAGACGGCATTCAATTCGAAACCAAAATGGGCGATGGTTCAAAGCCTAGCGGCGGCGTCATGGATGCCTTATTAAATGTCGGCAAGCGGGTCTTAACCGGCGAGTCGATCTTCATGACTCACTTCTCAAACAATGGAACGGGTAAAAAACGAGTGGCCTTTGCCGCGCCCTACCCCGGAAAAATCATCCCAATTGATATGCAGGAATTGGGTGGCGAGCTAATTTGTCAAAAAGACGCCTTTCTCTGTGCGGCTTATGGCACGTCACTGGATATAGCGTTTCAGAAAAAACTGGGCGTTGGTTTTTTTGGCGGCGAAGGATTTATATTGCAGCGCTTAACTGGCGACGGAAAAGCCTTTATTCACATTGGCGGCACGGTTATCAAGCGCGAACTCAAGGCTGGCGAAGTGCTCAGAGTTGACACTGGTTGTTTGGCCGCATTTACCAGTAACGTAGAATACGATATCGAACGCGCAGGCAACTTAAAGTCGATGGTATTTGGAGGCGAAGGCCTGTTCTTAGCGACCTTACGCGGCCCTGGTACTGTCTACCTACAAAGCCTGCCGTTCTCACGACTAGCAAATAGAGTCATCCAAGCCGGCGGTAGCTTTGGCGGTAAAGGCGAAGGCTCTGTGCTTGGCGGCCTTGGCGACTTGTTTGGCGACCGATAATATTGCTTACTACTGTCACTCGAAAAAAGCGTCGAGTGACAGTAAATCAAACGCTATTTCTTTCGGAACTCTACATCAGAATCAGCCACTAGATAGATCGCTGCAGCGTAAGCGGCTACGTTCTGAGCAAGTTCATCAGGCCTAATTTTATCTAAGGTATCATCAGGCGTGTGGTGTAAGTCAAAGTAGTCCATACCATTTTGACTCAAGCGAATCGTCGGCACCCCTTTCTCATCCAAAGGAATAATATCCGGGCCACCTCCTTTAACGTCACTTTTACCGCGCACAATACCTAAGGGCGATAACACGTGCCCTATTTCATCAATAAGTAGTGTGGCTTGTTCGCTAACATTCGAGTTTAACTGCCAAATCGAGCCCGCACCAAAATCCGATTCAGTTGCCAAAACATGATTATCTAATTCATTTTCATGCCGCTTGGCATACGCTCGCGCGCCCAACAAACCCACTTCTTCTGCGCCAAACATCACGACGCGAATTGTTCGCTTAGGACGCTTTGGTAGCTGAGCGATTAGAGCGGCGGCAGCCGTCGTAATACTGACACCAGCGCCATCGTCGACCGCGCCCGTGCCTAGATCCCAACTGTCTAAATGACCGCCAATCAACACAATTTCTTCAGGCCTTTCACTGCCAATTAAATCTAAAATCACGTTACCACTTTGAACATCGCCCTGCCACTTAGCGCCTGACGTTAGGTTCACTTCTAGCGGCTTTCCTAAGCGGTGTAGTCTACGAATTTGATCTGCATCAGGGTTCGACAAGGCAATAACCGGGATGCTAGCCCAATCACCTTCCTTAGAGCTCATCATTCCGGTATGCGGGAAACGGTGCGAATCAGAACCAACCGACCGAACCAGTAACGCTTGCGCTTGAGCCCGTTCAGCATGCTGCCAGCCAATTCTGCGGCGTTGATTCGCTTGGCCGTAGCCGGCACCTGTTTGGCTCTTGACCAAGATATCACCGTCAACAAAAGCGACCTTGCCTTTAAGCTCACCTTTAGAAACCTTTTTTAAATCTTCGATTGATCGAAAATAAACCACATCAGCATCAATAGAACCTTTAGAGGCCGCGCCACCACCAAGTGCGGTGCCATGGAGATGCTGCTTGTATGGCTTAGTTAGAGAAACACTCAATTCTCCGCGTTGCCAAAACGGCATATTAAATTCTTCGACACTAACGCGATCAAAGCCGAGTTCGTTACCTAAGTCGACACCCCATTTTCGAGCTCGGGCCTCAGCCTCAGAACCCGCCATTCTGGCCCCTACTTCGGTGGTCAAGGATTCAACAATGCTATATGCGAGGTCGCTACTAATAGCGTCATCAATCAGTGTTTGTGCATTTTTTCGCTGCTGCTCGGTTACCATAATAGTATCGTTGCCGAGGGCCGAAAAGGTTACTGCCGCTATGCCTAGCGACAGGCCATATTTTAAAAATCTATTCATCGTAAATACAATCTACTCGTTGGGAAATTATTTAGTTGGTAGAAACTTGGGTTTAATCAAGCAATCACTGATGCTCTAATAATACAGCCATTAGAGTATCGTCAAAGGCCAAACGTTGACCTTTTTCGAAATCAAAATGAACCATTCGAGCCTCGGCTTCAGCCGCAATTAAACCTAATTTATCGCTATAAATCGAGTGTTTTACAAAAAATTGATTCTCTTCGATTTTGCTAACAATGGTTCCAATTAGCAAAGTATCAGGATACGTCACCGGCACTTTAAAACGGCAACTAGTCTCAGCCAATGCTAAGCCGGTTTTCATCGCACTGGGAGGGTGACCACCAAAACTGGGAAACAACATTCGAATGAACTCTATGCGAGCCGTCTCACAATAATAAAAATATTTAGTGTTGTTAACATGGTTCATAGAATCCATGTCGCCCCACACTACTTTTTGTGTGTGAACAATTTTACAACCATTAAGGTGATGGGGCTTTTCGGTGGTCATCTGCAAGTGCCGACATGAACTATTGATAAGCCAATGGTATCGCATTTCAACAACAGCCACGTCAAGATATGTAGGGTAGAGACTAGATTTTGATCTCGTGGAAGTTCAGTTTAGCCTTTATTTTGCGTCATATTTTATTGATAAACAGTTATTATTTTATGATAAACGTAAAATAATACTTGAATAATTCATAATCTGTATTTATAGTTTCAGCATGAATATTCGCATTAACTTAGATATTGAAATGGCAAAAAACAAGATGCCGCTCAAGGAATTGTCGCATCGTGTCGGCATATCCATGACAAACCTTTCTTTGTTAAAGACTGGCAAGGTGAAGGCTATACGCTTCACGACACTTGCCGCTATCTGTAAAGAACTCAATTGCCAACCTGGCGACATTCTTGAATATGTCGCTGACTCGCAAACATAGAAAGAGACTAACAATGAATGACAATCGATATTTACTGCCTGCGCTTTCGGCAATCACCTTGGCCGTATTGTTTCCAGCTTATTGGATCGGTCAACTTTTTTTAATCGGATATAACAACGGCGAACCATTGTACGACGATGTGAGTGGTTTAAATTTAGCCGATCTAGCCTTTCTTTTAATCGGGCTACTTATGCTTCACGTCTATCTTAGCCTTAAGCGTTTCTTAAACGAGAGGCATGCTTTTACAAGCGCAAACATTCCACTATTTCTAATAATGATCAGTGCCAGTGTTTACATTTTCGGCTCTTTGGCGATGGACACGTTTATGCATTTCTTCGGAGATGAGCTTCACTTGCCTTGGCACAAAGCCGCCCTAGTGGGGAACACCACAGCGCTGCTCGTTTCTACCGTTGTCTTTGGGGCTCTGGACATTATATTAGGCATTGTATTGTTTACCCGAGCGAGAGAGTTTTCCAGCTTACTGGTGGCCTTTGCTATTTTGACCATCATTCAAGGCGTATTTGAGGTGACGTTAATTTTTAGCCCTGCCTCATTTGTTATTTACCCGATAGCACTAATTTTGTTAGCCATCTTATTTTTGCGTCAACCCGAAACATTGGAAATTGTTTAACGCTAAAGAGCGTGCACTCGTTGCACGGTTAGGGTTCTGAGTATCAAGCCAGCCATTCATTCAATATAGACAATTCATCGGACCGTGGCCGCTCATTAACAGTTGATACTGTTCGGCTAAATTTTGGTGCTGGCGCCGGTTGAACCTTACCGTCAATTTCAAGATAAGCTTCACGTGCCTTCATATGATGGTGACTTGGAGCCTCTAAAAAATCCAGCACCGGAGCAAAGCAGACGTCGGTGCCTTCCATTAACTCGCACCACTCTTTTTGAGTTTTAGTGGCAACAACACCGGCTAACTTAGCTTTAAGCTCTGGCCATTTTCTAGGGTCATTTTGCTTACCAAAGTCGTCATCACTCAAACCCATTTTCTGTTTCATTAATTCATAAAAATGGGGTTCAATCGCCCCCAAAGTAATGAACTTAGCATCGCTTGTTTCATAGCTATCGTAAAAATGCGCGGCCGAATCCAACAGGTTTGATGCTCGTCGAGTGGTCCATGCGCCAATGCTATTCATGGTGTAAAACATCGACATTAAATTAGCCGTGCCTTCGGTGATCGCGGCATCAACCACCTGCCCTCGGCCAGACTGCTTAGACTCATGAAGCGCGGCCAGAACCCCCATGATGAGAAACATGGTTCCACCACCATAATCACCGACTAAATTAAGCGGCGGCACTGGCGGGCTATTCTGACGGCCAATAGCATTCAGTGCACCGGTAATCGCAATATAATTAATGTCGTGACCCGCCGCTTGAGACAAAGGACCCGTTTGACCCCAGCCTGTCATTCGGCCATAAATCAACCTTGGGTTCGATGTTTCAAACACCTCTGGCCCGATACCCAGACGTTCCATCACGCCGGGTCTAAAGCCTTCGATCACAATATCAGCGCATTCGATTAAGCTGCGTGCTGTGGCAACACCCTGTTCTGATTTAATATCAACTTCGACCGAGCGTTTACCTCGACGTAGAACATCACCGGGCATTTTATAAGGATCGTTGGCCTTATCAATAATAACAACGTCGGCGCCCATATCGGCCAATAGCATTCCAGCCAATGGCACCGGTCCGATTGCCGACATCTCAATTACTTTTAAACCAGCTAATGGGCCCATAGTGTCTCTCCAGCGTTCGTATAACGAACCTGTTTTAATAGTCTATTTGTTTACACTAGTTTAACGGTATTCGCATCATAATCAGGTAGATATGCTTCTTGCCGTGCACCGAGTGTTCTAACAGCCGTGAACGCGGCTTTGCGCATTAGCCGACTGTTAAAATGATATAGGCCGCCAGCTCGAGCCGACGTGGTTTGAATTTTCGCGGTTCGCTCAAAACGGTTTCGCTGATAAAGCTGCAAGCCGTCAGCGACACTGGGTGCTTGATCAATTGCACGCTGCAGAATCCGCGCATCTTCAATCGCCATAGCCGCGCCAGAGGCCATAAACGGTAAGGTCGAGTGCGCGGCATCGCCAAGCAAAGTGACTCGCTCAGAACTCCAGTTATTAATTGGCCGGTGGTCGTAGAGAGCCCAACGATAACAACTGTCTCTATCTACGGCGTCGACAATACTTCTAACTGTTGGGTGCCAATCTTTGAAATCGTTATTGAGTTCTTCCCATGGCGCTTTCGCCGACCAGGAACGATTGGTCCAGGCTTTGTTTTCGACCACGCCAACAAAATTTGCTAAGCGTTTCTGACGCAGGTAATACATCACCATGTGTTTGTTCGGACCAACAAAATTTGAAACAACTGTATCCATCCAATCATCAGGCAAACGCTCGACCGGAACCACGCCTCGCCAGGCAACATTGCCGGTGAACTTAGCCGGCGACTTACCAAGCATTTGCGCCCGAACCGTTGAGTTAATGCCATCGGCGCCTATGAGTAAGTCAGCGTCGAATCGCTCCCCGTTACTAAGTGCGACTTCGACAGAATTCGCTTTTTCGCGGTACGACTCGACCTTAATACCTAAGGTTAAAACACTTGAATTTATCTGTTTAAACGCATCAAGCAACACGCGATGAAGATCAGCACGATGCAAATGTAAGTAAGGCGCGCCATACCGATCATGATATGGCTGGCCTAATATCATTGTGTGCAGACTGTCGCCGGTTTGATAGTCTCGAAACTCAACCCGCTCAGGGTTTACTCCAAGCGCCGCCAATTGATCTGACACGCCAAGGTATTGCATCACGTGAAGCGCATTGGCACCACATTGAATGCCAGCGCCAATATCGAGAAATTCAGCGGCTCGCTCAAACACCTGAACTTGATGCCCAGCTTTGGCCAAACACAAGGCGGCGGTTAGACCACCAATTCCAGCGCCGGCAATGACGACCTTCATGTGGATGCTAGCGTGCTTGCATACGAATGCCACCATCCATACGAACGCTCTCGCCGTTCATATAGTCATTTTCAACCAAGTACTGGGCAAGATGGGCGATTTCATCGGGCTTGCCTAAGCGTTGTGGGTTGAGAACCGACGATTCTAGCGATTGATAGACATTTTCAGGCAGTGCGTCAAATAAGGGGGTGTGAATCAAACCTGGGACAATGGTATTAACTCGAATACGATGTTCAGCTAGATCACGCGCTAAACAGATAGTGCTGCCAATAACCGCTCCCTTAGTTGCCGCATAAGCCGCTTGCCCTATTTGGCCCTCTTGACCCGCTACCGACGCGGTATTGAGAATGACGCCGCGACCGCTATCTTCGTCGATTAGTTCTTGCTTACTCATTTGCGCAGCACAAAGCCGCAACACGTTAAACGTGCCAATTAAATTAACCTCTACGACGCGCCGATACGAATCTAACGCATGTGGCTGGTTCTCTCGACCAACGGTTTTCTCACCGTGACCAATGCCCGCATAATTACAATTAATGTGGATTGCACCAAATGCGTCAACAGTTCGCGCAATCGCGGTGTTAACACTTTGCTCGTCAGTTACGTTAGTGTTGGTGTAGATAACGTTCGGTCCAAGCTCATCGACTAAGGCATTGCCGCGTTCATCGTTCAAATCAAAAATAGAGCATTTAACCCCGTTAGCAATGAAGCGTCGTAATGTTGCTTCGCCTAATCCTGATGCACCGCCGGTAATAACCGCTACTTTATCGTGTAATTTCATATTTAATCAGCTTGAGTAGTAATTTCTTAGTAGTTTACCATTTATCCCAATCACACCATGTATTGAACCTCATTCTTAGTGATAGGGATTATTAAAGGTAGGCAAGCTTGGCAATGAAAACCACCCAAGAGCCGTTCTTTACTAGTGAAGCAATTGTCTATGAGTGTTTTCTAAGCACTCTAGGCTTACTAACTAAGAGGTCACCATGATCAAGTCTACAAAGATTATTTCGAGTATTGTATTAGCACTGGCTCTCTCGGCTTGTGCATCAACGAGCCCCAAGGTTCAGTTGTCTCAAAATTTAGGCACCCCACCGGCTATCGATGTTGCCTATAGCGACGTTGTGAATGACATTAACGCAAACATAGGCCTTAATGTGAGATGGGGTGGTGAAGTTGTGGGCTCGAGAAAGGTTGGCGAAGTAACAGAACTCACCGTTCTTTCTAGTAAATTAGACCGAGACAGCCGGCCAATACCAAGGTCAATAGACGACTTCGCTGATCGTCGATTTATAATCACAGTAGCCGATTATGAAAAAACCTTACTACGGCAGTACGTTACCGTCTTTGGGCCCGTCACAGGTGAGCGTACATTAGTAAACGGCCCACGAACAAAAGTGATCCCAGTGGTGGCAGCAATTGAAACCATGCCATGGGACCCTAAAGCCTCAAATAGCCGACGTAATCTAGCTCATTCTAAATTTGATCACAGAGGCAGACATTTCAATTCATTTAGTCGTTTCGACAACCGAGGTTTTAGCCGTTTTGGACACTTCAACCGCTTCGGGTCATCGAACCGTTTCAGAACATTTGGACGCTTTAACCGTTTTAGCCGATTTGATGGCTTCGGGCGAAATCGCTTTGGCCGAGGTTTTCGTTCCGGTAGTCGATTTGGTGGCAGCGCATTTTATGGGTGGGGCTACTAACAAGATATCTGTTTTTTAAGGCTCTTTAGTTCGGGTTCGGGCTCGGCAAGCTAACTAACGGCAATGACCATTGAAGCGAGCACACGGTGATAGGCCGTTTCTATCACCGTATCGCTAGCAATCAGGCGCAGCGAAAACACCTTACAAGCACGCTAACGATTTGTGGTTTTAATCTGATTATAAATATCTAGTTTGGTGCCGATTAGTAATGCACCATTACGCGAAAGGTGGCCACTATGAGTGTATAGCGCGGTGTCATCATCGACGGTTAAACACCGAGAATCAGGGCAAATAATTTGGTCCAAATAAATCACTTTATATTCACTTGAAACACCCTTTAACAAACGCTTAACAAGCACCTGGGCGTTGCTAATTTCTGACGACGGAAAGTTACAAGAGGTATGATCAAGCCCGAATTTTAGTGCATGAGCCGCGCAATAGATTTTTGCTTGTGTAGGCCGTCGGGGCTCAGAAATTACAATCGGAGTGATATTGTTATTTTTAATTTGGTTCAATAGGCTTAGCAAGCTGTTTTGCAATTGATCGACGTAAGCCCTCTTTTGTTGTCGGTTCAAGGTTTCGTAACGCTGGTGGTTAAAGTAGTTTGAAAAGCGACTGGAAATAACCAGGTATTGGACCGATGGCCAGCGATCGAGAGACGAGAGTACGCTCTGGTTAAAATCGCGACATTCGTCACTCCTGCGACCGATATGCAGTGACGCGTTAACGCCACTAGACAGTGGAGAACACGCGCTTTTAGTAAATTGAAGCAACTGTGCATCGGACTGTGTTGCTAAAATTGTATCTACCGTATGCATTGCAAATGAGTCTCCCCAGACAAGAATTTCGGGTGACGGCCCAAGCTTACACTCCGTCGCTCGATCGACAAATTCACAAGTTGGGCTGAGCCCATAGTTAGCTTTCAAAACATTGTCTGCGGGAGTCATACCGATGACATACCCACCTTGTAGCACGCCATAGGCACCCACGCTCATTATAGTGATCCAAGCTAACGCGCAATAAAGGTAAAAGTGCCGGGAGCCCAAACGGCGCCGTATGCGACAAGGTACTTCAACGAAACGCCAACTCAAGTAAGCGGCGATAAAGGTAAGCACACTCAAGCCTAGATAGCCGAACATCGGCACCTCTAATAACCGTATACGTGCAAATACAAATATCGGGTAATGCCAGAGGTAAAGACTATAACTAATGAGACCTACACCAGCGAGTACCGGCGTTGCCAGAAATCGACCAACACTGTTTGATTGATCGGAAAATAGAATGACAACAATAATCCCAAGAACGCTAAGGTAAGACCACCAATCGATAGCCCGAGGTAACTCTGATGGTATCGAACCGTTGTTAAACGATAACAACCACAACATCATTAAGATCAAACCAGTGAACGCGAGAGCACCTGAAAAGGCACCCTTACCTAGCGCCCACTTCTGCCGCATAAAGAACGTTAACGCGCCTACGCCGAAAAGCCAGAAACGAGCGTGTAGCATGTAATGACGTGTTAACGGGTTATCGATAAAGAAGACGGTGTAAGCTAAAAATAGAGCGGTTAGCAGCGCAATTCCGAGCACAGTAAACCGCTTGGCATAACGCAGCAATAAAAGCAGCACCACTGGATAGATAAAATAGAATTGTTCTTCGACCGCTAAAGACCAGGTATGTAGCAGCGGCTTTCCAACAATAGACGTTGTAAAGTAAGCCTGAGACTCAAACCAAAATAATATATTAGTGCCAAATAGACCCGCCGCGATGACGCTTTGGGAAAAATTGAGGTACTGGTTTGAAAACATCCAGAGCCATGCAACTGGAATGCAAAAAAGTATCACGGTCAACAACGCGGGCAACAGCCTGCGGGCTCTGTTCACGTAAAAGCCTAACAAAGAAAACGACGCCTCCTGTTTAGCAGTGATGATCAAGCCGGTGATCAAATAGCCGCTAATAACGAAGAACATATCAACTCCCACAAAACCACCGCTGAAATATTCGCTCTGTGTGTGAAAGAACATAATAGCGATGACTGCGACGGCTCTTAAACCGTCGATTTCATGTCGGTATTGCATTTTTATTTAGTCCTTAGCGCGCGCCTTAAAGCATGTATCTAAAACTAGAGACGCGCAGTATATCTGGTTCATAGGCCTAGCCTATATTAAGCGCTTGAAAACCACTACCTAAGCTTGTCATTGTGACTATATAACCCCCTAAACGCGACACCGCCGACTCAAAAGTGATCAGCGAAACAGCGTTTATAGGTTTTCCGTAGTGCAATAAATTATAAGGTTTTATGCCAGGTCAACCAACAAACCAATCCACAAAGCTCTTGCTAGTTGGCCTCAGTTTTGTCTTTCGACCCTAGCGATTGTTAAACATCAGTAAGCTATGAAGGGCAAACGAATTAGCAAACGTACCTAGTCATAGAGCCACATTACTAGCGCGGCTTATTCAAATCGTAATTCCAGTAGGGAAATAACCGGAAATAACCGGCGTAACCGGGACAGGCACTCTAAGCTTGGCGGCTGTGTTGGGGTGAATATGAACGACGATATGATAATGGTTGCTCATCACGGCATAGGCGCATAGCTTGATCGAAAAGACGTTCGCTGCATTAAGAATTTTATCTTCTAGCCATTGCCGACGATGCTCGTAATCAGTTTGTGAGCGAGTATCGTAGCCGCATAAAAAGGCGCGTCGAACGCATCGAGAGATGCAGTGATAGTATGGTGTATCGGTCGCCGATACGAGGGTGCTTCGTGCTTGAGTCATTCCTTAACTCCTAATCAAATTCCTTGTGCAGTAAGAGTGGCATTTTGAAGCGATGTATTCAAGTGTTAATATGCCTGTCCCGATAGGTAGGTAATGTCCCGATAGGTAGGTACCTAAGCTTAATTGTTGGCCGCTCAATACATGAATCAAAGCTCAACAATAACCGCTTTACCGCCAGATACTGGAATCACAAAAAAAGAACTGGGTTCTTCTTCTACTTGCTCAAAGGCGCCAATATCACACACATCTTGGCTACGAGCCACTCCGCGTTGATCGGTCGCTGGGCAATTAGTAGTCGCATTAAGCGCGATACTTTCAGCGAGTAATGCGTGCGTGAGCGTTGGCCCACCGTTATCTGCTAAGGGCCCTATATTATCATTCGGGCTAGTATCAACTCGGTTGTTATCAACTCCGTCTTGAAAGTTGCACGCGGTGGAAATGAAATTTCTGGGGCTATCAACTAAATTATCCTCACCAAATACGTCATTACCAGAGTTGCAGGAAACAGAAACACCTCGGTCACTGCTGAAAATCGAGGCATCGAATTTCACCGTTGAACTACTATTTATCGATATACTTAAAAAATTTCCGGGGGGCGCCGAGAACGTTTCATGCGCAAAGCTATAATTCACAGTTCCCGGAGCACTGTTTGAAAAAACAACTGACTGTGAAGAACGATTGCCGTTGTTTGAAAAAGTGTTATTTTCAGAAACCAAAGTGTCACTAAATAGCGTCCAAGCCGCACCCACGCCTGAAGCGCTGCCGCTAGTAGCATCAAAAGCGAGAGAATCGTTCGAATCAAATAATGAGTTTCTGATGATTGTAGACGCCCCCCTTAAAGACAAAGCACCGCCAGCGCCGGATCGAAAGTTTGTATTGGCAGAGCCTAAGCCTGTCGCGTTATTAGAGAATGCAGACTCATCAATATTTAATAACGCTGAGGATTCAGAAGCATGAATTGCGCCACCGCCACCGCCATTATTAGTGACGTCATCAGCCAGAGTATCACCTGCTTGATTATTACTGAATGTACATTGACTCAATGTGAGCGAGCCATTAGTGGCAATTGACCCACCTGGCATTCCTCGGCCAAAGCCAGTACTGCCCAATAAAAAGGCTGGGGACCTGTCAAGAACACCGCCTTCAGCACGGCCATTCAAGAAGCTCAACTTATTAAGGCTTAAGTTGCCATTCGTATCAACCACGATATGCCTAAAATTAGCAGCGCTCTCAGCACGCTCAATAATTGAGCCATTACCATTGATGGTCATTTCAGAATTAATCAAAGGCAATGCCGATGCGCCTAAGGCCCGAGAGGCGGCCATGCCATCAAAGTTTGCGGCGGTAAAAAGGTAGCGACAATTATTGGCTAAATTGAGTGTGTCTGATTCGCCATTGGCTTCGGCCGTAGTAACAGCGTTAACCAATGCGGTTACATCGCATTCAACATTAATGGTGGCTGCCGAATTACTATTGCTGAATAAAGTTAGCAATAGCGTGGCGAGAAATAACGGTAATCGAAACATTTAAATGATCTCAAAATTAATTTTTACTAAGAACGTCTTATAGAGTGCCTAAACAGACTCCAAAAAAAGTAATCCCAAAAGAGTTTATCTGCAAGAGGTTCAAGCCATGTTGAGACGTTTGTGAACACATTTGAGACGTTTGTGAACACATTTGCATCTAAAAGGGGTTGTGACATACGCGTCGCATTCGCATTTAACTCTTCTTCGCCATGGAGCGGCTTAGTTTTGGGCTTAGTTTTGGGCTTAGTTTTGGGCTTAGTTTTGGGCTTAGTTTTTGGCTTAGTTTTTGGCTTAGTTTGAAATACCTCAGTTTGCGCCCGATTGTTTCGTCTATTTACTCTTGAAACTTTGAATTGCTCAAAGGTATTGAAAAATAGTCGCGTTGCGTATTTCAGATAAAACACGTTAGCTTACATTGTCTTTAA
>JALZVW010000184.1 GCA_023301745.1 Arenicella sp.
TTTTACCGGCATCGGGGTGCGAGATAATAGCAAAGGTACGTCGCTTAGCGACTTCAACAGGCAAACTCATGATAGGCAAACTTTAGAGTGATGAAAATGAGGCTCCGACGAACCAAAGCGCGGATTATAGCGAAAGCCTAAAGCCTATGCGCTATGCTTTTTGACGGTTTTTTCGTGACGATCAACTAGACTGCTAAGGGCTAAGGGCTAAGGGCTAAGGGTAAGCTTTTTACCGCGAGCATTAAAAACAACGGCGTTCGACAAAATTTCTTCAACTTTCAGGCCTGGCTCGATGAATTCGCCTTCGCGCACCATTTTACCATTCACCATCGCGAAACGCAGCGCCGGATCGTCGGAGTAGGAAACCACGTTCACCACGGCTTTATCACTCGCATCGGCCAAGCTTTGAGCATTAGCACCGCCGGAATCAAGGCTCTGAGGCCTGTCAATAGACTGGGCAGAGCTAGGCTCTTGGAAAGGCAATGATTTTCCGCTCCATATAGCATAGGCCAATACCGCCACCGCAAGTGCGAGCAAAACCAAGGCGACACCAATATAAAACGGCCAACGCGAGGGCTCTTTGGGCGCCGCCATATCGGTCAAAGTAGGCAAACGGTTAAGCTTACGCTCTTGCTCAGATTTTCTTAGGGCATCTAATATAGTCGACATACTAAACCTCTATCTCACGCGCTGGCGTAGCACCGGCGTGTCGTCGGGCAACAATATTTCATTCAACAACAGATACGTTTCATTGCCGATTTTGCTGTCAGCGACCAGAGAATATCGGTTTTGCAATGAGAACGCGGCCTGAGCCAAGGGCAAGTCAAAGCGGCTTGACGTTAGATCATCAAGACCTGACAAATTAAGGCTTAACAAAGCTCGGCTTATCGACTCACGCACCGCAGGCAATTGCCGCGCGTCATCACCCTTCTGCAAAAAACGGTTGCCCGCCGTTGATGGCCGCCAAAATGTGATCCCGTTATTAGTCCAACGAGACTTGAGCTCATCAACACTGACATCCAAGACATTTTGCCCAACCAACACTTGAGCTGAATCTTGGTCTAACTTAAAAACGATCACTCGGTGCAAACTATTGTTTTGATCGAGCACCAAAATAGAGGGCCGATTATAACGCTGCAATTGCGCCCAACTGGTCACACTCAAACATTCAACGCCGTTTTCTTGCAAGACATCACATGCCGGCTGAATCAACTGGCTTGGCAGATCTACATCCCAAGCCGCGCCTAATGCTCTAAAAGCGGCTATGCGACCGGTTAAATCGGCAGACGCATCTAACGCCTGGCCAAGCTCTGATCTCGCGTTATAACTGAATACTCGCTCCGGCGACTGCAAGATTGGTGTCGCCGGCTGAGCAAAAAGCTCAGACTCATCCAACGGCTCTTCAGCAATGACCACGGACCCCGGCGCGATATCGTCAGACCGAATAATGGTCGTTACTGCATTAGCCGAGGGCGTTAGTGACTCATCAATAACTGGGCTACTGCCAGAGTCGTTAGCCGTCGAATCGCTATCAGCAGAATCATCGCTAGGCGACTCTGTCTCGAGGTTATTAACAAGCGCTAGCGGAGCCTCGGCAATAGCGCTAGGGGTTTCTATCGGCTCGCTGCTTGGCGAGCCCGCAAACCACCACCAAAGCAGGCCATTGGCGACAACTATCGTGGCGAGCGCCGCACCCCACTTGATATTCGGCGACAGTGTCTTGCTAGGCGCAGCGGTTTTAATAAACACTTCTTTGGTCGCCGTTTTAACGCTTTTAGCATCGACCACCACATCAGTTTTGGAATACGCTGACAGCAAGGCATGATCGGCCAGCACATTGATACGCCGAGGAATACCCTCAGTAGAGCGATGCAATTGATTCAATGCCTGCTTAGTAAAAAGAGGCTTCCGGCAGCCAGCAACACTCAGCCGAAAGTTTACGTAATCTTCAATTTCAGAGCTTTCTAAAGCCCCCAAATGATATCGAGCGGTCACTCTTTGAGCCAATTGCCGTAAGTCATTGCGCGTTAATAGATCATTCAGTTCAGGCTGACCAATTAATATGATTTGCAACAACTTCGACTTGGTGGTCTCGAGGTTAGTGAGTAAGCGAATTTGCTCGAGCACATCTCGACTCAGCAGTTGAGCCTCGTCAATAATCAAAACGGTTTGACGGTTTTCTGCAAAACCGGTCAACAAATGAGCATTAATCTTATCGAGTAATTGCTTTTGAGAGTCTGATTCTTGGTAACTAATTTTCAGCTCATCGCAGACAGACTGCAGCAATTCTTGCTCATTGATATTTGCGTTTAATATCAGAGCAACCTCAACGTCATCAGGCAAATCACCAAGCAGATTACGGCAGAGTGTGGTTTTACCTGTGCCAACCTCACCGGTTAGCACAATAAAACACCCACCTTGCGACAAGCCGTAAGTAAGGTGAGCCATCGCCTCTTTGTGGCGCGCACTCATATACAAATAGTGAGGATCGGGTGCGATTGAGAACGGTCGCTCCGCTAATCCAAAATATTCTAGGTACACACTTAGCCTCGACTATCGATTGATCGTTGTTAGGGTCGGTTGACCATTAAAAAATAAGTCGCGAAATAATTGCAGATGCGCGCAGCATAAGCAAGCCAATTAAATAAAGCGTAAACTATCGCAGCGCAGACTCTAGCCAACTAATGACGCTCTAGGCTTGCTGGGCCAGCTTTGAAGAATGAATCAAACGCTCAAATAAGCCATTGCCGCGGCCATCCATAATCTGACCTATTTCCTGCAACAAGCTCACTTCAGCCGACTGACGCAATAAACTATTAGCGTCGGTATCAATCGGTGCGTCATAAGCAACCGTAGCTAAAAGCTTAGACAAAAATGCCTTTTCTTTATGTTCAGCCAGCTTGGCGCCGAGTGTTTTTGCACCGCGTATTTTTAATGACGCAATGGCGTCCAAATTATCGTAAACGCCTTCGACGGTTCGGTACTCTTGCAATAAGGCTGTCGCGGTTTTCGGCCCAATACCCGGCACACCAGGGATATTATCGACCGCATCGCCGCATAGACCCAAGAAATCTTGGATTGCTTCTGGCGGCACACCAAATTTTTCAATCACTTGAGGCGTCTTTAACTCGCGGTTACGTGCGAAGTCCCACCATACGTCGTCTCCTCGAATTAACTGAGCTAAGTCTTTGTCGCCACTAACAATGACGTTTCTAAACCCCTGATTACGCATCGACAACGAGAGTGTTGCGATTAAATCATCGGCTTCATAGCGGTCATGCCCAACACAATAAAAGCCGGCCGCCTCAGCCAATCGTCGGCAATACTTAAACTGATTCTTGAGGCCCGGGGGCGTCAACTCCCGATTCATTTTGTATTCGGGGTAAATGTCGTTGCGAAACGATTGAGTGAGGTTTTCATCAAAGGCAATACCGACATGTTTAGCACCCGTTCGCTCTACAAATTCGGTGAGAAAACGGCAAAAGCCATACATCGCATTAACGGGCATGTCGTTTTCACCGCGCATGGAATCAGGCACAGAGAACCAAGCTCTAAAAATATAAATGCTTGCGTCGATCAAATAGACCGTCGGTTGGTTTGAATAATTCACGCTGGCCGCTCTTATTTGTTTTTGTTATCGCTATCAGGCTCGGATGTTTTAACAACTCGAATCAGATGCACGCGCCTAGAATCGGCATGCACTATTTCAAATTTAATATGATCTATTTCTACACTTTCGTCGCGCTGCGGCACATGCCCTAAGGTTTGCGAAATCAGGCCGCCGATGGTGTCACTGCCATTCTCATTTAAATAGGTCTTGAAATGATCATTAAACTCGTCGATTGGTAATATCGATTTGACGATGATTTCGCCGCCATCAAGCTCACGAATCATGCTTTCATCATCGTCGATATCGTGTTCATCTTCAATATCTCCAACAATTTGTTCGAGCACGTCTTCAATCGTGACCAAGCCGGCAACCGCACCAAACTCATCAACTACAACCGCCATATGGTTTCTATTTTCACGAAATTCGGCTAGTAAGACATTGAGCCGTTTACTCTCAGGAACAAACACAACAGGGCGCATTAAGTCTCTGAGGTTAAAGCGTTGTTTATTATCGTCGTCAAAGTAACGCAACAAATCTTTGGCTAACAGAATGCCACTGATCTGATCTTTTTCGTTATCGACTACCGGGAAGCGCGAATGAGCACTCTCAACCATAATATCTAAGCACTTATCTAGATCATCATCGCGCTCAACGAACACCATACTACTGCGAGGAATCATGATGTCTCGCACCTTGATATCCGACACAAACATAACTCGCTGCATCATGTCATAAGCATCACGAGCGACAATGCCGTCTTGTTCCGCTTGATGGAGATTTTCGAGAACGTCTTCTCGCGTTATCGCGCGTTGCGTTGGCAGCCAGCTAGTAAGAACTGACGATAGCTTAGTTTTAAGGGTGCCAAGAAACGACGACGGAGGTTTATCAGGGTTATTCATTAGCTTAATTATAGGGGTTTTCGATGCCAGCGTCAGACAAAATGCTGGCTTCTAGGGCTTCCATCTCGTCAGCGGACTCATCATCTAAATGATCATAGCCATGTAAATGCAGCACACCGTGGGTAACCATATGCGCATAGTGATTGAAAATGGTTTTATGTTGTTCGACGGCTTCGCGAACAATCACTGGATGACAAATAACAATGTCACCCAACAGAGACGGGCCGTCTTGAGTCACAAAATCAAACTCATCATCAACTGGGAACGACAACACATTAGTTGACCCAGTCTTGCCGCGAAAGCCTTCGTTAAGCTCAACCATTTCTGGTTCGCTGACCAAACGAAGGGTCACTTCACTTACTTTTTTGGCGGCCGCTGGATCATCAAGCACAGCACGCTGGTGCGCACGCTCAGCCCACTGACTAAGCTGCTTCGAGCTAGGGAAATTCTCACTACTCGAACCTTGCTCAAGTGCGTCCTGCACATCAACTAACAAACTTGCATCGCTAGTCATTACGATCGTGTTTTTCGTAGGCTTCGACGATACGCTGCACCAATGGGTGACGCACAATATCTTTGCCAGTAAACTTATTCACATCAATGCCTTTGACGCCTTTGAGAACCGTTAAAGCGTGTTTGAGCCCAGAATAGGTGCCGCTGGGCAAATCTACTTGCGATAGATCACCGGTCAACACCACCTTAGAACCAAACCCAGTTCGAGTTAGCAACATTTTCATCTGCGCAACGGTGGTGTTTTGCGCCTCATCCATAATCACAAACGCATTAGACAATGTGCGGCCACGCATATACGCCAAGGGCGCTAGTTCAATTGTTTTTGCTTCAATCAGTTTTTCAACCCGCTCAACCCCTAACAATTCGTACAATGCATCGTAAAGAGGGCGTAAATACGGGTCAATTTTCTGACCGATATCGCCAGGCAAAAAACCTAAGCTTTCACCCGCTTCAACCACAGGGCGAACCAATACAATGCGCTTAACATCATCGTTCAGCAAGGCTTCTACTGCCTTGGTTACCGCTAAATACGTTTTGCCGGTGCCCGCAGGGCCAATGCCAAACACAACATCATGCTTGTCAATTGACTTCATGTAACTGCTTTGCGCTTTGGATTTGGCAATCACCTGTTTAAACGGTGCTTGCACACGTTCAAACGGGCTATCGCCTGGCTTAGATTCAGATTCGTTATTGATGACTTGGTAAACCGTTGATTCGTCCAAACCAGACCTCGAGGCAGTGAGTTTATAGAGTTTAATTAAGACACGTTGTGCAACTTCGACTTCGGTGGCGTTGCCTTGCAACACAAAATCCGAGCCCTGTTGGTAACATTTAACCAGTAGCGCATCTTCGATAATCTTAATGTTGCGATGGCACTCACCACAAAGGATGGATAATCGCGCGTTTTCGATAGGTGACTCTTGGCTCCCAAGGGAAAGAGTCTTAGCGGGTAAGGCTTGATTCAATGAGCTATTCCTTTCATGAATTTAAGCCAACCTCGCGTTAAGTACGCTTAGAGTGTTAAACACTGAGGGGTTCATTTGCATACCTTCATTTATAGAACAAGCCAATCGAGAAAACAAGGTGAATTTCATGAACAATGGTTGATGCAAAGGCAGGTGCAAGCAACATAGCAATCTCGGCACAAGCATAAACTAAACGCCAATCGCACTGGTTTAGACAAGGCGAGCTTAAACCATGACTCCCCGAAGTGAGTTTGGTAATGCTTCAGTTATTTCAACATCAACAAAGTGGCCAATCAAGTCATGCGAACCATCAAAATTAACCACTCGATTATTTTCAGTTCGACCTGAAATTTGCTGTTGATCTTTACGCGCTGGGCGGTCAACCAATACCGTTTGCACCGACCCGACCATGCTCTCGCTTATGGCAAATGCCATTTCGGTGATTCGCTTCTGCAAACGAGCCAAACGAGCCTTCTTGACCTCCATTGGCACATCATCAGCCAAATCTGAGGCGGGCGTACCTGGGCGAGCACTGTAAATAAAGCTAAACGACAAATCGTAGCCAATCTTCTCGATCAGATTCATGGTGTCTTCAAAGTCTTGGTCAGTCTCACCTGGGAACCCAATAATAAAGTCTGACGACATGCTCATATTAGGTCGAATCTTACGAATTTTATCGATTATTTCGATGTAGTCTTGCGCTTTGTAGCGGCGCTTCATGGCGGCTAAAATGGTGTCCGAGCCAGATTGAACAGGTAAGTGCAAGTGATTCACCAGCTTTGGTACATCAGCGTAAACGTTAATCAAACTGTCGGTGAATTCTAAGGGGTGTGAGGTGGTATAGCGAATACGCTCTATGCCTTCAATTTCAGCCACGTAACGAATCAATAAGGCAAAATCAGCCACTGAACCGTCGTGCATTTTACCCCAGTACGCGTTTACATTTTGACCGAGAAGGGTCACTTCTCGAATGCCTTGCTCGGCTAATGAATAGACCTCGGCCAGCACATCATCAAACGGACGAGAAAATTCTTCGCCACGGGTATATGGCACGACACAGAATGAACAATATTTGCTGCAGCCTTCCATGATTGAAACGAACGCGGTAACGCCTTCGACTTTCGGTGCGGGCAGATTGTCGAATTTTTCCATTTCAGGAAATGAGATATCAACCGCCGAGCCATTATTTTTGCGCACATCATCATACATTTGTGGCAATTTATGTAAGGTTTGCGGGCCGAACACAATATCTACGAATGGTGCTCGTTTCATAATCGCATCACCTTCTTGTGAGGCCACACAGCCGCCTACTCCGATAACCAGGTCTGGATTTTTATTTTTCAGATGCTTCCAACGACCTAGCTGATGAAATACTTTCTCTTGCGCTTTTTCACGCACCGAACAGGTATTCAACAAAATAATATCGGCATCGGCTTCTACTTTGGTTGCCTCAACACCGTGAGAGTCATTCAAAGAATCAAGCATACGATTTGAATCGTATTCGTTCATCTGACAACCAAAGGTCTTAATAAACACCTTTTTCGGGCTTTCGCCTTCCGGCAAGGCAACTTTAACTTTGCCCATTGAACTGTTGCCGATTGAGCTTGGCGCCACAGGCGCAGACGACTTAACGGCCGAATTTGTTTCAACCCTGATTTTAGAAATAGATGATTCAGTCATAACAATACTCAATTCTTTAACAAATGCTTCGCAAGATAAGCATTAGGGGCGCGTATTTTACCGATTCTCGGGCAATTTCCAAATTTCTGAGAGCGAAAACTAGCGCATTTCAGCAACAATACGATTGTGCGCACTTTGCGCTCAGACAACAATCGACTCAATACCAATATTTGAATGCGTTGATAACGGCCTCAGCATTTGCTTAATGTTGGCCTTTATCGTCGCAAAATGGTTCTAAAGGTAAGGTTTATTCGCCCATCGGCCTTCGCTCTTTTAGGGATATGATGCTGCCAACGCGATTGTGTTTGACCCCGCATCATCAACAAACTGCCATGCTCGAGCGACATTTTGTGCTTAAGCGACGGGTCAACTTTATGCCGTAAATGAAAATCTCTAGGCGCGCCCAAGCTGAGCGACGCAATAATGGGGTTGTCACCAAGTTCAGGCTCATCATCACTGTGCCAGCCATTCGAATCTTGGCCATCTCGGTAATAGTTTACCAACACGCTATTAAAGCGATTGCCTGAATGTGTTTCGATTTTTTCTTTGATTTCTAACAACAGCGGCGTTAACCGTGACGCTCTCATGGTGTGATTGGAGTAGGTGTAATCCATCCACGGCTCGCCGAACCAACACGACAAGCGAGGCGCTAAATGCTCTTTGCCATAGACCGTCAGCCGGTCTTGCTGCCACTGTGTTTGCTGAGAAATGCCTTCAAAAAGCGACCAAGCTGGCTCACTGCGATAGAATTCTGGCAAGTATTCAATCTCAGCCTCAAAAAGATTCAAGACATGTGTCTCGCTATCGAACATTGACGGCTGGTAATGACGAGTAGGCATACAAATTGTTCAGCTGGTTGGTCTATAATGCCCAGCTTAAAATAAGTAGCGACTTAAAGTAAGTCATCACTTAGAAATATACCAACTTTGGAATCTGTGCAGGTGAAAAATGCAATTTAATGGCAGCGACAGCTATATATCAACCGACGATTTAAGCCTCGCGGTAAACTCTTCGATCATTCTACAGCGCCCACTTTTAATCAAAGGTGAGCCCGGCACGGGTAAAACTATGTTGGCCGAAGAAGTTGCGGCTTCACTGGGTAAGCGCTTAATTCAATGGCACATAAAATCCACCACCAAAGCACAGCAAGGCCTCTATGAGTATGATGCGGTATCACGCTTGCGCGACTCGCAATTAGGTGACGCCGATGTTAACGACATTGGTAACTACATCGACAAGGGAAAACTATGGGAAGCCTTTGAAAGTGATGAGCAAGTCGTTCTACTAATCGATGAAATCGACAAAGCCGATATCGAGTTTCCAAATGACTTGCTGGTTGAAATCGACAAGATGGAATTCTTTGTTTACGAGACCGGTGAGACCATCAAGGCAAAGCATCGCCCAATCATTATCATTACCTCAAATAATGAAAAAGAGCTGCCCGATGCCTTCTTACGCCGCTGCTTCTTCCATTTTATTAATTTCCCTGATCGCGCCACTATGCAACAAATCGTGTCCGTGCATCACCCAAAGGCGAAACAAACTTTAGTTAAAGAAGCGCTCGATGTGTTCTTCGAAGTGCGTTCAGTGCCGGGCATGAAAAAGAAGCCGTCTACTTCAGAATTAATCGACTGGTTAAAGCTGCTGATGGCCGATGATATTCCGGATGAAATTTTAAAAGACCGAGATAATCATAAAGCGATTCCACCACTTTACGGCGCCCTATTGAAAAACGAGCAAGACGTTCAACTACTCGAACGCCTTGCTTTTATGCATCGTCGCGAAACACGCAACCAATAAGTTTGTAACCGCCAATGCTGCTTAATTTCTTTCAAACTCTGCGCCGCCAAGGCCTGCCAGTGACCATTCGAGAACTGTCAGATTTAATCACGGCGTTAGAACATCACATTGTCTTCGCCGACATGGAGCAGTTCTATTATCTGGCCCGCACCATCATGGTCAAAGATGAGAAGAACTTCGATAAATACGATCGAGCCTTCAAAGCTCATTTCACCGAACTTGAAAAGATTGACGACTTCATCGAAGCGTTGATTCCAGAAGACTGGTTACGCAGTGAGTTTCTTAAAACGCTGAGCGACGAAGAGAAAGCTAAGATCGAAAGCCTCGGTGGCTTAGAAGAGCTGATCGAAACATTCAAAAAACGCTTAGACGAACAAAAAGAACGCCATGAAGGTGGCAGCAAGTGGATAGGTACCGGCGGCACCTCACCGTTCGGCAACGGTGGCTACAACCCTGAAGGCATTAGAGTTGGTGGCGAAGGCGGCAATGGTACCGCGGTAAAAGTGTGGGATCGCCGCGACTTTAAAGACTTAGATGACAGCATTGAACTCGGCACTCGCAACATCAAAATGGCGTTACGCCGCTTACGCAAATTTGCTCGCTCTGGCGCCGAAGACGAGCTGGACCTAGCCGACACAATTCATTCAACTGCCCATAATGGCGGCCTGTTAGATATTAAAATGGTGCCTGAACGCCGAAACGCGGTTAAGGTATTGTTGTTATTTGACGTTGGTGGCTCGATGGACCCTTACGTAAAAACCTGCGAAGAGTTATTCAGTGCTGCGCGCATCGAGTTCAAGCATATGGAGTATTTCTACTTTCATAACTTTATCTACGATGGGCTTTGGCAAAACAGCGAGATGCGCTACGACGAAGTCACCGCAACCCACGATGTATTGCGCAAATACGGAAGCGACTATAAAATAATTTTCATTGGTGATGCCTCAATGGCCACCTACGAAATAACCCATTCAGGCGGCAGCATTGACTTCATGAATCGTGAACCTGGCGCTAACTGGTTGAAACGCTTTAATGATAACTATGACAAAATGGTGTGGTTAAACCCAACACCAAAAGAATATTGGCCACACACGCATTCAACTAAAATTATTCAAGACCTGATGGACGACCGCATGTACCCACTGACCCTAAAAGGCATGGAAGAAGCAATGGGGTACTTAAGCCGATAAACGATTTCGGCTTAACCCTGGTGGCTGACAATGATTGGCTACCCGCTCCTAGCCAATACAGACCAACTTAGATTAAGTAGGCGTTATCGCCCGTAATCGGCGATATCTGATTTGGTCCACCGAATAAACCCCAAGCGCTAACCAAATAAAACCAAAGGCGATCATTTTTTCTGTGCCAAAGGGCTCGCCGTAGAGCACAACACCGCACAATAGCTGTAGAGTCGGCCCGATATATTGAGTCATTCCAAGCGCGGTCATGCTTATTTTTTTGGCCGCTGCGGCAAATAACAGCAATGGAATCAAGGTAAACAAGCCAGCAAGAATTAACATCCAAAAATTAGTCGGCCCGTCGAAGAACTGGCCCTGACCAAGAACTTCAATGTAAGTTAAGTAGATCAACGCCGGTATAAAAAAGAATATGGTTTCGACGGCCATGCCGTGGGTGACTGGCACCTTGATTGATTTCTTGGCGGCGCCGTATAAAGAGAATGTGATTGCTAAAACAAACGAAATCCAAGGAAAGGCTCCATGCGAAATAAACAGGTAGATCACGCCCAGCGCGGCAATCGACAACGCGAAGAGCTGCCCTCGACGCAAACCTTCACTAAACAGCATAACGCCTAAGGCGACACTGATCAGTGGATTCATAAAATAGCCCAACGACGCTTCAACCAAATGCCCGGTGTTAACGGCCCAGATAAACACGCCCCAATTAATCGAGACTAGCGCCGACGCCACAAATAATTTAAGCAGTACTTTGGGTTGTGAGAAGACAACTTTAAACGCCAACCATTGACGGCTCATTACAACCAACAAAGTCACTAGCACGCAGGACCAAACCACCCTGTGCATCACAATTTCGATGCTATCGATATGGGCTAGCTGCTTCCAGAAGATCGGCATAATACCCCACCCTGTATAGGCTAAAAGGGCAAAGGCTAAACCGTGATTGTTTTTCATAGAGGCAAGCGTTTTATCTGTGAACAAAATGCAAGCCTAGCATGTGTTAGGCTATTGCCACCTACAGTAAAGCCAATCAATAGAGCTAATAAAATTCCATGAAAAAGACCCTAATTGCCTTACACTTCAGCCTTGGACTAATAAGTAGCAATGCCTATGCCGCCGATGTAATCGTTAACTGCGGCGCGACCGTTGATGTAGAAAAACAAACTATCACCGGCCCTCGACGCTTTGAAATCACCGATGGCCGCATTAGCGCCGTAAACGGTTCAAGCACGGCCACCAAGACAATCGACCTCAGTGATTCGACCTGCCTGCCAGGCTTGATCGATATGCATGTACACCTAACATCACAAAGCAGCCCACGGTCTTACATCGAAGGCTTTACCCTGAACACGGCAGACTATGCGTTTCGCGCAGTAAAGTACGCCCAAGTGACCTTAGACGCCGGCTTTACCACAGTGCGTAACTTGGGTGACGACGGCACCATCACCAAATCATTACGTAGCGCAATTGCACAAGGCCACGCTCAAGGCCCGCGTATATTCACGTCTGGTAAATCCTTAGCCACCACCGGCGGGCACGCTGACCCAACTAATGGGCATCGCGCCGATTTAATGGGCGACCCCCACGCTAAAGACGGCGTAATTAACGGCGTGGCCGAAGCGCGAAAAGCGGTTCGCCAACGATACAAAGAAGGCGCGGACCTAATTAAAATTACCGCGACAGGCGGCGTACTAAGCACCGCTAAAAGTGGTCAAAACCCTCAGTTCATGGACGACGAATTAGAGGCGATTATGGCCGCAGCAAAAGATTATGGTTTTAAAGTGGCCGCTCACGCTCATGGCGCCGAAGGCATGAAGCGGGCTATTAAAGCAGGCATTAACAGTATCGAGCACGGCACCTTAATGGATGATGAAACCCGTAAGTTGATGAAGAAACACGGTACGTATTTAGTGCCAACCATTCTTGCCGGTGAGTTCGTGGCCGAAAAAGCCAAGATAGATGGCTATTTCCCCGAAATAGTACGCCCAAAAGCCGCGGCAATAGGCCCACAATTAAAGGCCAACTTTTCAAAAGCGGTAGAAGCGGGTGTTAAAATTGCGTTTGGGACAGACAGTGGTGTGTCAAATCATGGAGACAATGCGCAAGAATTCAAACTAATGGTCGATAACGGCATGACCGCAATGCAAGCGATTACGAGTGCGACGGTAAGCGCCGCCGACCTACTTGGTGAAACAGATAACCTTGGTTCGCTCAGCGTTGGGAAATATGGTGACATAGTCGCCGTGAAAGGCAACCCATTAGAGAATATTCAGTTACTCGAAAACATTAGTTTCGTTATGAAAGGTGGCGAAGTAATTAAGGCTAAATAGCTAAACTAACTTAATGGGCTAGATGAAAATCAACCTAGCCCATTAATTAACAGGGAAGCTTAGACGATGAAATTCGAGAAAATGACACTATGTCTATAACTGAATATAGGTAACTGAACTAGCGGCAATAGCATTGAGTACGTTTCGGCCTATTTCGGCGTTTCGCAAGCCATCGCAATCATTATATTCACCTTGCTAGCGCGCTTGGTGTTAATGCCAATCTCGCTTAAGTCGTCTTATGAAATGCACAAAAACAAGCAAGCCCTTGAAAAAATAAAACCTGAGATAGAGCAATTAAAAGAGCGCTATAAAAACAAGCCGACCGAAATCAGAAAGCGAACCATGGCGCTTTACAAACAACGCCAAATTAAATTTTTAGACCGCTCATCAATCCTGAATATTGCGTCGCAAGGGACTCTAGGCTTAGGGCTATTTCAAACGCTAAAGAATGCAGCACTGAATTCAAAATTGATGTGGATCGCCGACATAGCGAAACCTGACGTTATATTAGCGTTCATCGTTGGCGCCCTCACCCTAATTAGCATGCTAATGATGCCCGGTGTCGCAGAGCAACAAAGTGCGTTGCTGTTTCTGATCCCAGCGGTAATATCAACAATTGTACTGTTGAGTTTTCCGTCAGCATTAGGGCTTTGTTGGGCGACATCAAATGTGGTGGCGGTAACACAAACACTAATATTGCGAGTGATCATTACCAGAGAAGGTAAGGCACTGAACAAAACCTAAACTCAACGAATAAGTTTAAAGACAAGTATCTAACGGTTTACGCTTAGCCCCAATCTAAAATCACTTTGCCCGATTTTCCCGAGGCCATCATATCAAAGCCGGCTTGGAACTCATCAACCGGAAAATGATGCGTCAACATCGGAGACAGGTCTAAGCCCGACTGAATCAAGCTCGCCATTTTGTACCAGGTCTCAAACATCTCTCGGCCGTAAACACCTTTGATCTCCAAGCCTTTGAAGATTACTTTGGTCCAATCGATCGCCATGTCAGATGAGGGAATGCCTAACATAGCGATTTTTCCGCCATGATTCATATTTTCTAGCATTGAGGTAAACGCCGATGGCACGCCCGACATTTCCATGCCGACGTCGAAACCTTCGGTCATTCCAAGCTCTTGCATGACATCTTCAATTTTTTCTTGAGCGACATTGACTGCCCGGCTCGCGCCCATGCTAAGTGCCAGCTCAAGGCGATAATCGTTTACATCGGTAACCACAACGTGCCGCGCACCAACATGTTTGGCGACCGCGGCGGCCATGATCCCGATTGGGCCGGCACCCGTAATAAGCACATCCTCACCGGTTAAGTTAAACGATAGTGCGGTATGAACCGCATTGCCAAAGGGGTCAAAAATTGACGCTAAATCATCGCTAATATTGTCAGGAATTTTAAATGCATTAAACGCTGGGATAACTAAATATTCAGCAAACGCGCCTTGGCGGTCAACGCCAACACCAAAAGTGTTACGACATAAATGCCGACGCCCAGCCCGACAATTTCGACAATGGCCACAGGTGATATGGCCTTCACCAGAAACACGATCGCCAACCTCAAAGCCGCGAACCTCTTGCCCGATACCAACCACTTCGCCAACATATTCATGCCCGGTAATCATGGGTACTGGAATAGTATTCTGAGACCATTCGTCCCACGCATAGATATGCATGTCGGTTCCGCAAATCGCAGTTTTTCTAATCTTAATAAGCAGGTCATTTGGCCCGGCTACCGGCACCTCGGCTTCGGTCATCCAGATACCCTTCTCGGGGTGCAACTTAGCCAATGCCTTCATAGTGTGTGCTTTCATAACTAGATCACTCCGATCTCTTTACCGACTTTGATAAACGCATTCACCGCATAGTCTACCTGCTCTATGCTATGTGCTGCTGACATTTGGGTTCTAATTCTAGCTTTACCGTTAGGCACAACCGGAAACGAGAAGCCAACCACATAAACACCCTCTTTAAGCATTCGTGCGGCCATATCAGCGGCGATTTTAGCATCACCCAACATCACTGGGATAATTGCATGGTCAGCGCCAGCGAGTGTGAAACCGGCGTCACTCATTCTAGTTCTGAAGTGATCGCTATTACGTTTTAATGAACGGCGCAAATCGTCGCCAGTGGCCAGTAAATCGAGCACACGTATCGATGCAGTAACAATAGCCGGTGCTAAAGAATTAGAGAACAAGTATGGTCGCGAACGTTGACGCAACCATTCAACCACTTCTTTTTTAGCCGCGGTAAAACCACCAGAGGCCCCGCCCATAGCCTTTCCTAGAGTACCCGTAATGATATCGACTCGGTCCATAACATTACAATATTCATGCGAGCCGCGGCCTCGCTCGCCAACAAAACCGACGGCATGCGAATCATCAACCATGACCATCGCACCGTACTTGTCAGCCAAATCGCAAATGCCATTTAGGTTGGCAATAAC
>JALZVW010000185.1 GCA_023301745.1 Arenicella sp.
GAACCTAGATTTGAGCCTCGCTCAGCGGCGACCAGGCGCTCAATGCCAAAAACTAACGTGCTAGAAGCCAGTGAGCTGGTTATTGAACACGACGAAACGCGGTCACGGTTCAACGCGCCCAAAGCTAAGCCAGAGCCAACATCAAAGGCCAACGGTTCTCGAGCGATCATCGCCACGGCCATAATGTTAGGGTTGCTTGGGGCAGGTGGTTGGTATGTTATTCAAGGCGATACGCAAAAAGAATCCCCAGTTGAGGTTACTGAAGCGCTTGTTGTAAACCCTCCGGCAATAGAAACAAAGCCCGAAGTAGTTAAAAAACCACCTATACCGAAACCGCCCAATGTTGCTTTGACGGCCAAGCCGACGCCTACCTCCGCAGGGGTTGATGAGGCACTGACTGAGCCAGCACAAGAAAAAAACGACGCAACATCAAGTGCTAGCGTAACAGAGAATAAAAACGTCGCCGATATAGCGGATAAGGTGATGCAAGAAATACCGGCAGACGAAATAAGCGTTCTACAACAGAGGCTTGCTGTTCTGGAGGCGAAAGCAAGTGCAGGCGATCTTGAGTCTCAATTGGAATTAGCGTCTGTGTACGAATCGAACTCGTCAGAGGCGTATAGCGTCAAGTCTGCGATTGTTTGGTACAGAGAAGCGGCGGACCAAGGGAGTCATTTTGCTGATTATAAGTTAGCAGAATTTTACTACACGGGTAATGGTGTAGAGCTCAATCCGAACAAAGCTTTGAGGCTGTGGCGAGCCGCGGCCGAACTAGGCCAAGTAGACGCTCAGGCTCGTTTAGCGAGCCTTTATCAAAAAGGTGAAACGGTTGAACAAAGTTATGCCCAAGCATTTAAGTGGTATCAACTAGCTGCTGAACAAGGAAACGCAATGTCACAACGAAACTTGGGCGTAATGCACGAGTTTGGCACTGCGGGCGAACCTAACTTTGATGAAGCGATTAAATGGTACCAATTAGCGGCTGATCAGGGCGATTTAGAAGCTAAGCTCTATATGGATGAGTTGCTTAAAAAACTGTCCAGTAGCCTTGATGCTTCTCAAACTGAAAAACAGGCATTAAAGCAAGTGGAGTTCTCTGTGTCGGCGGCCAATGATCGTGTGAATATCGACAGCTTGCCAGTGGGTGATGTCGCTAAGAAGAAGGTTGCCGATACCCAAGGCAAACAAGCGACAGCGCCTAGCGTTGAACCCGCAAGTACTCAGAACTAGAGCGACGCCGAGCCGTGAGTCTAAAATATAAGGTCACTCTTCGCAGCGTAGAGCTGTCGATGAAAACAGGCGAGTACCTTAAGGCCTACGATCGAGCTGAAGCGGGGCTCAAATCGTTTGCGGGCGATAAACAATTGCAGTATTTCGCGGTCTTGTCTTTGGCTCGTCAAGGGGCAATCGAACAAGCGCAACGCCTATATGACACCTTTGGATTGGGTCTTTCAGGCGATGTCAATCATGCCGCGCTGGGCGCTAGGCTAATTAAAGATCGAGCCTTAGCCGCTTTTTCAAGCGACCGCCTTAATGTTTTTTTACAAGCGGCTCAGCGTTATGAGCAGGTGTATAACTCTACTCAGCCACCAAGTTACTACCCGGCGGTCAATGCCGCGAGTATGTATTTTCTGGCGGGCGACTCGGCGATGGCAACAAAGTTCGCTAAACTTGTTTTGTCGCTATGCGCCGATGTTGAACCAAATTATTGGGCACTGGTTTCGGCCGCTGAAGCCCACATTTTAGTCGGTAATAACGCAGCGGCCATTGAATCTCTTAGGCTCGCAAACCAATATGCCGAAGGCGATTGGTCGTCGATTGCGAGCACTCAAAAGCAGATTTCTTTAATCACCGACGATCAAGGTGTTCTAAGTGCCTTAACATTACCTAGAGTAATTCATTACGCAGGGCATATTGTTAGTGCGCCGAATGTGAGCGGTGGTCGTTTCCCGATAGATCAGCAAGACCGAGTAATACGTGAGGTTAGGCTTATGCTCGATACCTTAGAGGTGGGTATTGGCTATGGTTCGCTGGCTGCTGGCGCTGACATTATATTTGCCGAAGAAATTATCAAGCGTGGTGGAGAGCTGCATGTGTCTTTGCCATTTTCGGTCGAAGAATTTAAACAGATATCGGTTGCCGGATCAGGCCCAGAGTGGCTTGAGAGGTTTGATTATTGTTGGGAGCAATCTACCAGCGTCCAGATATGCTCAACCGGAAAATACAATGGCGATGACAGCTTATTCAATTATTGTAGCCTCTACTCGATGGGGCGCGCGTGTCTGCGTCAACAGCATTTAGCCGCTCCATTGTCGCAAGTAGTTGTTTGGGATGGGGAGCAAACCGACACCGTTGCAGGGACTTATACCGACCGACAGACTTGGGCTAATCTTGGGCGCGATGGTCATACTATCTTTAGCTCTCCCGTGGGGCGTCCATTAAGTCGCGGGGAGTCGGGCCTTTTGGGCAAACCTAAAGTTGATCGGGGTCTGTCTAATAAAAAGCCTTACTCAATATTGTTTGGTGATATTAAAGGTTTTAGTGCGCTTCCCGATGCCCAGCTTCCGCTCTTTGTTGAGCGGGTTCTAGGGTGCATTGCTGAGGTGATTAACGACATTAAAGAAACTGAAGGCCTTGATTCAGTATTAATGGCGAACACCTGGGGTGATGGTTTATTTGTTGTGATGAAAGATACTAACATTGCAGCGAAATGCTCATTAGCGATGCAATACGCAATGTCTAAGCTCGGCGATAGCGATACTGAGTTTGAAAATCCGGTAGAACTTAGATTGGGAATTCATTTTGGCCCGATCTACGAAATTGAAGACCCGATCACCAAGCGCACCAACTATTTTGGCGAGCATGTAAACATGGCCGCCAGGATTGAGCCAATTACGCCGCCGAGTCAGGTGTATGTTACTGAATCGTTTGCCGCGCAATTAACATTATCTAAAGGTGTTAATTATAAAGCCGAGTACGTAGGCATCATGCCGATGGCCAAAAACTTTGGTGAATTGGGAATGTATTTACTACGTGAATCTTCGTTTAGTATTGTTTGATTTTTTGCTTTGAGCTGCGTCTGCTTAACGCGGTATAAATAGCGTGTTGGTTACACATTGTTTGATCGGCTGTTTGCTCACTGGGTCGATGCACCGGTAGTTAGCCTCATCAAATAGCTTATAAATTTGCTCCGCAACGTCTTCCCCCACTTCTATGTAAAACTTAGGGCGTATGCTGTTAATCAATTTGCTCCCGCCTAAGAGTGCCATGAGTTCAGCCCCTTCGATATCAATCTTTACAAAGTCGGGCTCCACGAGCTCATTCAACAACGTATCTAACGTCAAGGTGGGTACATATTGCGTTTCTCTAGCCCCGCCCATTTGAGAGCGGCCTCGGGCAATCTCAAGTGCATTGCTCGCCCTACCTCTAGCCGCTACCATGAATGATGCAATTGAGTTCGATTGCGCTATCGCGACCGGAACTACGCAAATCTCACACTGTGAATACTCTTCACGCGCGGCGGTTTTTCTTAGTAGGCCCGCTAGCCAGGTATCAGCCTCGATCGCGACTATTGAGCCAGTTTGGGATTTTAAGGCACATGCAACGGTGAATACCCCAATATTGGCGCCGATGTCCCAAACTGAATCACCGCGATTAATATACTCTGTTGCGATCTCAATGAGGTCTTGGTCAAAGGCATTGGCACCGGGTTTTAAGTATTTTAATTGTGCGTCTGGCGAGGCGAATAGTCCCCCCCTTTTGCCATCGATCGAGATCGAGCGTTTGATGATTTTTTCTCGACTTAGGCGTTCAATTGTTGTTCTGAAAATATTCATTGGAGTCATATATTTATACGCCGCCTACTGGGTGGCTAGGAAGCGTGGAGGCTTAGCGCTTCAACGAATACGTAGAGCCGAGATCCTTGCTAAAAGGCTGAGCTAGTTAGTTAAAAATACTGTATCGCTATTGCTCCGTGGTTGGCTGGCTTTGGAGTGGAGTTAGTTATCCAATCTCGCTCACAATTTAGTGCAGCTGATCGACGCTCTGGTGTCTAATACTACATCAAAAACAGCGCATTCGATGTTTCTTGGTGTGCGGTTAAATAACACTTGCTATTAACAATGCCATTCATTATATTGCGCGTCCACTTGATGTTGCGGGGTGGAGCAGTCTGGCAGCTCGTCGGGCTCATAACCCGAAGGTCGTAGGTTCAAATCCTGCCCCCGCTACCAAGTGGAATTTTTTGTTATTGCCTTTATGCTTTAACTTAAAGTTAGGTGAATAGCACTTGCTATTAGCAATGTCATTCATTATATTACGCGTCCACTTGATGTTGCGGGGTGGAGCAGTCTGGCAGCTCGTCGGGCTCATAACCCGAAGGTCGTAGGTTCAAATCCTGCCCCCGCTACCAAAGTGAAGCTTTTTATTATAGTGTTAAAGCTTTAATAAGAAGTTAGATGATTTAGCTAGAACTTGACCAACTGCTCGGTTATTGTTTGAGGTTAAATTTGCGGTGCAAAGCTTGGCGTTAGTCGAGTTCACTGCTGCCAAATTTGTTCGATGTGCTGTAACCTGGCATATCGAGCTCACTGGAAGCCCCGCTTTATGCGGGGTTTTGTGTTTTTACTACATGTTATTTTGAGCTTACTTGTGAAAAATTAATTTTTAAATGTTGAATCGTGTGTTTGAAAGCTTTAGCTTTTGAACTGTGTTCAACGCATGTAGTGAGGCTTGATTGTGGCTGACTGTCATAATCGATACGAGGTGAGCAGTGCTCGCCTTTTTGTATTCTGGGAGACCAGAAAAATATTAGTAATAGATAGATTGAGATTGAAACAATGGCGTTAACAGTTCCACACATTGAAGAGCTTCTTCTCCCTGGCGCAGAAACGTTGGGGCTTGAGCTGGTGGCTGTTGAATTGACTGGTGGTGATACGTCTATTGTGCGTATCTATATCGATACGCCGAACGGCATTACGGTTGATGATTGCACGCGCGCTAGCCGCCAATTCAGTGCAATTTTAGATGTTGAAGATCCAATTTCGAATAAATACACACTTGAAGTGTCGTCGCCTGGAATGGATCGCCCATTAGCCAAAGCGCTGCATTTTAAAGCCGTTGTTGGGCAAGACGTGAAAATTAAAATGGCGACCTTGGTTGATGGTCGTCGTCGTTTTACCGGTGAGCTTATTGAAGCAACCGACGAATTTGCTGTTGTCGAAGTTGACGGCGAGCAATCCGAATTACCTTATTCTGATATGGACAGAGCACGTTTGATTCCTGTCTATGATTTTGACTAAACTTATTTGAACCGTTTATTTTTTGAAATAGAGAGCTAGGAAACATGGCAAGCGAACTTTTAATGATGGCCGAAGTGCTATCGACAGAGAAAGCAGTTGATAAAGGCATCATCTTCGAAGCGATCGAGGCGGCGTTAGCGACAGCGACACGTAAACGTTATCGTGAAGATATTGATGTGCATTGTGTTATCGATCAGACCGACGGCTCCTATATTCCATACCGTGTTTGGGAAGTGATCGAAGACGATGCTGAGTTGGAATTTCCGACTAAGCAAATGTGCGTTAGTGCCGCCAAAGAGCATGACGCTGAGTTAGAAGTAGGCGGTTTCGTGCGAGACGAACTAGAAGCCGTTCCTTTTGGTCGTATTGCAGCGCAAGCGGCTAAGCAAGTGATCATGCAAAAAGTGCGTGAAGCTGAGCGCAACAAAATTAGCGAAGAGTTTGAGCCGCGTGTTGGCGAAATGCTTTCGGGTGTTGTTAAACGCCAAGAACGCGGTGACACAATTATTGACTTAGGTGGCCTTGAAGCGGTTCTGCCTCGTAATAAAATGATTCAACGCGAGGGCCTTCGCCCCGGTGATCGCATACGCGCTATTTTGACCGAAGTTAAGCAAAATAATCGTGGGCCTCAATTGGTTCTAGATCGTACGGCTCCTGGTTTGGTATTGGCGCTGTTTCGAACTGAAGTTCCTGAGGCCAGTGAAAATATTATCGAAATCATCAGCGCGGCTCGTGACCCTGGTTTGCGCGCTAAAATCGCCGTTAAGTCAAATGACTCTAAAGTAGACCCGGTTGGCGCTTGTGTTGGTATTCGTGGTTCACGCGTACAAAGCGTTTCCAATGAAATTAACGGTGAGCGAGTCGATATTATTAAGTGGTCTGAAGACCCTGCGCAATTCGTGATTAATGCTTTGGCACCAGCTGAAGTTGAGTCAATTATGGTTGACGAAGACAAAGGCGCGATGGATGTGATCGTTGATGAATCGCAACTGTCGTTATCGATTGGTCGTGGCGGTCAAAATGTGCGACTGGCGGCTGAGTTGACTGGTTGGGAAATCAATATCATGACCGACGAACAAGCGAACGAAAAACTAGAAGAAGAGTCTTCTGATGTTCGTGAAATGTTCATGGCCAAGTTAGATATTGATGCCGACGTCGCTACTATTTTGATTCAAGAAGGCTTCTCAAGTCTTGAAGAAGTGGCCTATATTCCTCGCGAAGAAATGTTAGAAGTTGAAGAATTTGACGAAAACTTGGTTGATGAACTGCGCAAGCGTGCTGACGATGCGTTGGTTACCTTGGCGATTCAAAAAGAAGAGATATTGAAGGGCGCTGACCCCGCAGAAGACTTGTTAACCATGGAAGGCATGGATGAAACTACGGCTAAGTTTTTGGCAATCAACAATATTAAGACAATGGAAGACCTTGCTGAAGCGGCAACCGATGAGTTGCTCGAAATTGAAGGTTTGAAGATTACCGAAGAGCGCGCGCAAGAGTTAATTATGATTGCCCGCCGCCCTTGGTTTGAAGAAATGGGTATCGACCCAGATGCGACAGATGAGGTGGCAAAGGAAAGTTAGGCAAAGACCGAAACTTACCCCTTAAGCAACCCAATCTAACTATAAAGAGCACATATTATGTCAACCATTACGATCAAAGCCTTTGCACAACAAATAGGCATTGAGCCTGAACGACTTGTCAAACAACTCGGCGACGCCGAGGTTAAAGGTAAGTCTGTAGATGATTCATTAACCGATGAAGAGAAACGTAAGTTACTCGATTTTCTTCGCGGTGGCACTCCAGCAGCGCCGGCTGAAACACCAGCTGCAGCAGCAGGGCGCGGTAAGATTTCTCTTAAGAAAAAGACCAACTCAGAAATTCAACAAACTACCAAGACCGGTATAGCGCGTACGGTTCAAGTACAAACTAAAAAACGTCGTACGTTTGTTAAGCGTGAAGTATTAGAGCAAGAAGAAGCTCAGCGTAAAGAAGCCGAACAATTAGCCGTTCAAGAGCAAGCCGCTCAAGCTGAGCGTGATCGTATTGCCGCTGAAGAGTTAGCTAAGATGAGCGAATCTCAGCAGGCTGAAGTAGAGCAAGCGCGTTTGGCGGCTGAAGCGAAAGCAAAGGCGGAAGAAGAAGCGGCTGCAAAAGCCGCTGAAGAAGCCGCCGAAGCACAAGCAAAGGCGGAAGAAGAAGCGGCTGCAAAAGCCGCTGAAGAAGCCGCTGCAAAAGCCAAAGCGGCGCCGGTGGTTGAGTCAACGCCTGCCGCTGTTGCGCCTAAAGCCGAGGCTCCTGTTAAAGAAATGACGGCAGCGGAAAGGTCGAAGCTTAACAGGAAGCCTGTTGAGGCACCTCGCGCACGTCGCGAAGTGGTCATGCCCTCAATCATTCGTAAAGCGGCTGATCGTAAACGTGTGTCACCAATTATTAAGCAAGCTGAGCCTAAGCCTGCAACACCAGCACCTTCTCCTAACGCAAATAAAAACGATAAAGGTAAACGTAAGCCGTTTGCGGGTCGTGAAGAATTACACGTTTCTAAAAAAGGTCGCGGTAGAAAACGTAAAGATAAACGTCGCCCGTCTAACATTACAACTAGCACCGGCGATCAACACGGGTTTGAACGCCCTGTAGCGCCGGTGATTCGTGATATTGCGATTGGTGAAACGATTAGTGTTGCTGACCTAGCTGCGCAAATGTCAGTCAAGTCGGCTGAAGTGGTTAAGGTGTTGTTCAAAATGGGCACCATGGTAACCATCAACCAAACTTTGGACCAAGATACAGCCATGTTAGTTGTTGATGAAATGGGTCACAACGCGGTTGAAGCTAAACAAGACGACCCCGAAGCATTTCTCGCCGCTAATTTAGGTATTGAGGTTGATGAGTCAACCTTCGAGCCTCGTTGCCCAGTGGTAACGGTTATGGGCCACGTCGATCATGGTAAGACATCACTACTTGATTACATTCGAAAAGCCAAAGTGACTGACGGCGAAGCCGGTGGTATTACTCAGCATATTGGTGCATACCAAGTTCAGACTAATAATGGCGAGATTACCTTCTTAGACACGCCAGGCCATGAGGCTTTCGGGGCCATGCGTGCTCGCGGTGCCAAAGCGACCGATTTAATTATCTTGGTTGTAGCGGCTGATGATGGTGTTAAACCTCAAACAATTGAAGCGATCAAACACGC
>JALZVW010000186.1 GCA_023301745.1 Arenicella sp.
TTAGAGTGGCGTTCTTGGGAAGTGAGCAAGCGACTATCTCATGCATTAGTCAAAGGCATCACCGAGTTTATTGAAGCCGATACTGACGAAGCACGCCTAGCCGCCGAAAAACCATTGCACGTGATTGAAGGCCCGTTGATGGCCGGTATGAACGTGGTGGGTGACTTGTTTGGCTCAGGAAAGATGTTTTTACCGCAAGTTGTTAAGTCCGCACGGGTAATGAAAAAAGCGGTGGCGTTTTTAATGCCGTATATCGAAGATGAAAAAGAGGTCGGCGATACCAATGGCCGAATTCTGATGGCGACGGTTAAAGGCGACGTACACGATATTGGTAAAAATATCGTTGGCGTGGTGCTGCAATGCAATAACTATGAAGTGGTCGATCTCGGCGTGATGGTGTCAGCTGAAACCATTTTGAAAGAAGCTGTTGCGCATAATTGCGACATAATAGGCTTATCAGGTCTGATTACACCGTCGCTTGATGAAATGGTCTATATGGCGAAAGAGATGGAGCGTCAAGGTATTGAAATGCCGCTAATGATTGGCGGAGCGACAACATCCAAAGTGCATACCGCTCTGAAGATCGAGCCTAACTTACTAAAAGAGCAAGTTGTTCACGTTCCCGATGCCTCGCGGGCCGTTGGCGTAGCGCAAAAGTTATTATCTAAAGAAAATAAAGCCGAATACGTAATGGGCGTCCGTGATGAGTATGAGCGTATTCGAGTTGAACGTGCAAAACATGGCAAGGTTCATAAGACTGCCGAAATCAAAAAAGCCCGAGATAATAAAAAAGTTATTGATTGGTCTGACTTCAGTGTTGAGAAGCCAACATTTCTGGGTCTTAAAACGTTCGAAGATTATGATCTGGCTAAGTTAGTCGAGCGTATCGATTGGACACCATTTTTCACTGCATGGGAACTGGCGGGCCGTTACCCCCGTATACTTGAGGATGAGGTAGTCGGGGTAGAGGCGACTAAATTGTTTGCCGATGGCCAGAAAATGCTTAATCAAATCATCGACGAGAAGTGGTTAGAGGCTCGAGGCGTTATCGGTTTTTTCCCCGCTAATTCCGTTGGTGATGATATAGAGGTTTATACAGACGACTCACGCTCTGAAGTGGCTAAGACATTGCATAACCTACGTCAGCAAGATCTTAAAAAAGGCGCGCAACCTAACTACTGTTTATCAGATTTCGTTGCGCCTAAAGACCTTAAAAAAGCCGATTACATTGGCGGCTTTGCGGTGACTACTGGCCACAAGATTGACGAGAAAATTGCCGAGTTTGAAGCTGAACACGATGATTATCAATCGATAATGTTAAAAGTGCTGGCTGATCGTTTAGCTGAAGCCTTTGCCGAACATATGCATGAGCGAGTACGCAAAGAGTTTTGGGCTTATGAGGTTGATGAAAACTTAGATAATGATTCGCTTATTCGTGAAAAGTATCGAGGTATTCGCCCCGCTCCAGGTTACCCTGCTTGCCCTGACCACACTGAAAAAGCCACTTTGTGGGAAATGCTAGCCCCTGGTGAAAATGCAGGTATGACGATTACTGAAAGTTTTGCAATGTTGCCAACAGCAGCAGTAAGCGGCTGGTATTTTGCTCACCCAGAGTCTCGCTATTTCTCGGTAACTCGCATTCAGCAAGACCAAGTGATTGATTATGCAGAGCGTAAAGGCATGGACTTGATTAGTACCGAACGGTGGTTGTCGCCGATACTCGGCTATGATGTGTAAAGATGTGATGTTTAACACAAAGAATCAATTCAGAGCGCTTTGTTGTCAGCGCTTGCTTTACACTTTAGCTAATTGATAAATTTGGAGTTAAAATATGAAATTATTTATACTGGCCTTAAGCGCCCTTGTATTGAGCACTAACCTTGCTGCCCAAGATAGCGCACCGACTGACACAGAGGTCGACTATGTCGATGAGTTGTGCGATCGCGTTAAGCAGTGTGGTTTAGCCCAGCTTGTTGCCAATGACTTGCCTGAAATTATGCAAGACTTTGTAGTCCAAACAGTTAACTCTCAATGCGTTACGATTGCCTCAAGCTATAAAACTAAAGTGCTAGAGGCTGATTTAGAAAATGAAGCCAAAGCATGTGTGCATTCTCTGGAAAGCCAAAGCTGTGACGACATGTTAGCCTCCAATGGTGAAGCAAGCACTGAAGAATGTAACGATTTTCTAGTCTTAGCCGAATCATCTGGAATTGATTTTAGTAAGATAGAGTTCTAATAATGAATCATACGCAAGCCAGCCCGTTACTCGACTTTCTAAGTTGTGAGTCTCTAGATCTGAATTTATTTCGAGGTCAGAGTCAAGATTTTAAAACGGGGCAGGTGTTCGGTGGGCAGGTATTGGGGCAAGCAATTAAAGCCGCTTACAAAACCATTGATAGTGAGCGTTTTATTCACTCGGCACATGCGTATTTTTTAACTCGTGGTGATGTTAATGCGCCGATTATCTATGAGATAGATCGTAGTTTAGATGGCGGGAGTTTTTCATCTCGGCGGGTGGTAGCGATTCAACATGGCCGGCAAATTTTTCATCTTTCAGCCTCGTTTCAAAAAGCCGAAAAAGGTTTAGATCACTATCAGAAACTGGTTCCTCCGAAAGATGAGCTGAAAGCGGCTCTAAACAGTGATTCGCCTGCTGAGCAACATTTTCAGTCAGAGTATTTTGATGTTCATTATATTCCTCGCGATAAAGTTACCCAGGAAGACAGTATTCAGTTTTGGATGAAAACCAAGCATCCATTGCCCGATGATATTGCTTGTCATCACTCCGTCTTGGCCTATATTTCTGACATGGGCCTATTGCTATCGGCCCTTGTGCCGCATGAGCTAGATCAGTTGACTCGGCAAGAGAGTAAAGAACGCTTAGTGATGGCTTCATTAGATCACGCTATTTGGTTTCATCGTGATTTTAGAGTTGATGACTGGTTGTTCTATGAGTGCCGTGCTCAATCTACCGGAAACGGTCGAGGCTTGGCATTTGGGCGTATTTACGATGAAACTGGCTGTTTGGTTGCATCTACTTCACAGGAAGGCTTATTACGCTTGCGACGCTAACCTAATACCAAGATTGGAGGCCAGTTGCCTTAGCTGCTCGAATCGTCGCCAGTTTCTATCACGATAATCGTTGCCAAATTTATTCATATTCCAAAGTAAGTCGGTCCACAGCAGGGCGACTTGTGAACTATAAAAAATAGAAGTCCGCATTTTTTGATGCCAACCGGCTTTATAAAGATTCAGGAAATCACCGGCGTCTTGATCACCCAGTTTGAAGTAGATAATCACCGCCGCTAAGTCGAACCAGGGGTTGTGTTGTTGAGCAAACTCCCAATCAATTAAATACAGCTTATCGGCAATTAGGCAGTTTTCTTGCACCAAGTCGTTGTGGCAAAAACACCAGGGTGTCTGATCGTTCAAAAACTCGTTTAACGCGGGTAGAAGTGTTCGATGCCAATCTTTTGTTGTGCCATCGGCGGTGCTTAAATAGTTGTTGTGAGCCTTGAGTAAATCGAACTTCTCTAACTTAGCCGCGTTGCTGCTATGTACCTTTGTAAGCGTTTGAGCAAGCTCGAGCAGCGTGATTTCTAGCTTCGCAGGGCTTTCTATATATTCGAATAGCGCAATATTGCTGTCTGCATAGATAAGCTTCGGCGAGACATCGAGCTGGTTGGCCAAACGTTCTGCGGCCATAGCGCGTTCGAATGAATGGCGAAAGACCTTTAATACATAGCGTTGATCAGCGGCCTTGATTAAGGCCGTGTCATGGTTCTGGCCACTTGTGAATGTTTTGACGAGAACAGGCTTTTCGCTCAGGCCCCAACGACGCCAATTGCCAAGTGAACTAGCGAGTTGCATGGTTATAGCTGTGTCGCCATTGCTTATAGCCAAAAATAGCGATCACAATATAGAGCGCGTATAGCACTGCATAAAGCAAAAACCCACGCTCGACAAATAGGTAGATAGCCGCGCTATTAATCAGTATCCAGTACAGCCAATTTTCTAAGACTTTACGGGTCACCATCCAGGTAGTTATGACCGCCGACCAGGTTGTGAAAGAGTCTAGATAAGGCAAGGCCGCATCGGTTTTTAAGCTTAGCCAGTAGCCACTGATCATGGTTGCGGTTGCTACCAACAAAATAGCGACACCATGTTGTTTAATACTGAAGCGGCTAATCGTTAGCGTAGACTGCTCATCACCACCATAACGCCATTGCCACCAGCCGTACACCGCCATCAACAAGTAGTAGATGTTAAGCAGTGACTCCATATAAATCTTGCCATCCCAAAACAAAATAACGCTGGTGCCGGTGCCAATAAATGC
>JALZVW010000187.1 GCA_023301745.1 Arenicella sp.
CCTTCCTTTAATGCATCAAACAGATTCGCCGCCGTATGCGTTTCACCGTCGTACTCAACTTCTTCGTTACCTTTTAGGTCCATGGTTGAACCGTCTTCTAAGGTAAATTGGTAGACCGTATTTTCAAGGTCGTCTTCTTTTACCAATACACCTTGAAAGGCTTCTGGGTTAAAGCGAAAGGTAGTGCAACCTTTTAGGCCTTTGTCGTAGGCGTACATGTAGATGTCTTTGAAATCTTCATACGGGTAGTCGGTTGGCACGTTGGCTGTTTTTGAAATACTTGAATCAACCCACTTTTGCGCGGCGGCTTGCACGTCTACGTGCTGCTTTGGCGTGATGGTGTCGGAGGTCACAAAGTTGGCCGGCAGCTGCTCGTCTTCGTTATCAGAATACGGCATAGCGTTGGCGTTAACCACTTCGCGATAGGCTAATAACTCATATGAGAATACATCGACTTTTTCTTTAGTTTTGCGGCCTTCACGAATCACGTTGCGGGCGTAGTGGTGGGCAAAACTTGGCTCAATGCCGTTACTTACATTGTTGGCCATTGATAGCGAGATAGTGCCTGTAGGGGCAATTGAACTGTGATGTGAGAAGCGTGCGCCAACGCGTGACAACTCTTCGACTAACTCTGGGTCGATTTCACCAATTTGCTGCATGTAGCGGCTGTATTTGGCGTGTAGCTCGGCGCCGTTTACGGTGTCACCTATGGCGTAGCCGTCGGTTTCCATTTCTGGGCGCAGCGACAACATTTCGCCGGTGACCGTGAACTGCTCGTTCATGATCGGTGCGGGGCCTTTTTCTTTGGCCAGCTCTAGCGCTTGGTTCCAGCCTGACATGGCCATTTCACGTGCGATTGATTCTGTGAACTCTACTGACTTGTCATCGCCATACGTCATGCCGAGCATGGTAACGGTTGAGCCTAGGCCTAAAAAGCCCATGCCGTGGCGACGTTTGCGCTCGATCTCTTTACGTTGGCCTTCTAATGGTAAGCCATTGATCTCAACCACGTTGTCGAGCATGCGGGTAAACACACCAACTACTTCGCGGTATTTGTCCCAATCAAAGCGGGCGCTGTCTGAGAACGGGTCAACAACAAATTTAGTTAGATTAACCGAGCCGAGTAAGCAACTACCATATGGCGGTAACGGTTGTTCGCCACAGGGGTTAGTAGCGCGAATATTCTCTACGAACCAGTTGTTGTTTTTAGTGTTAACTTCGTCAATTAAGATAAAGCCTGGCTCAGCAAAATCATAGGTTGAGGTCATGATCATGTTCCACAAACGATTAGCCGGAATCGTGCTGTAGATTTTGCAGGCGGTGAGGCCTTGCTCATTTTTGACGTAACCATTTTCAGCTGGGTAACGACGCCAGACTACTTCATCAGAGGTGTAGACATCAAGCTTGTCTTCTTTGGCTTCTTTTTCAGTGACCGGGAAAGACAGCTGCCACTCTGCGTCGTTCTTAACCGCTTCGATGAAGTCGGCGGTAATCAGAAGCGATAAGTTAAATTGGCGTAAACGGCCGTCTTCACGCTTGGCGCGAATAAACTCCATGACATCAGGGTGGCTGATATCAAAGGTGGCCATTTGCGCACCGCGACGGCCACCGGCTGAACTCACGGTGAAACACATTTTGTCGAAGATATCCATGAACGACAATGGGCCTGATGTATACGCGCCCGCGCCCGACACATACGCGCCTTTAGGCCGTAAGGTGGAAAATTCATAACCAATGCCGCAACCGGCTTTTAAGGTCATGCCGGCTTCGTGGTTTTTATTAAGAATGTCGTCCATTGAGTCGGTGATGGTGCCCGACACGGTGCAGTTAATGGTAGACGTGGCTGGCTTGTAGGCTTGGGCACCGGCATTTGAGATAATGCGGCCAGCCGGCAATGCGCCGTTATCAAGCGCCCACACAAAGCGTTCATACCAATGCTCACGCAGTGAGTCAGTTTGTTCAACGCCTGAGAGGGCTGATGCGACACGCTCAATGGTGTCGGCCGTGGTGTCGTCTACCGCGTTGCCAGCTTTGTCCTTTAAACGGTATTTTTTATCCCAAATGTCGGCTGAGGTTGATTGCAGCTCCATTTGCTTTAACTTAATTTCGCCGCCTTTAGCGGCGGTATTGACAGCAACCAAAGTTTGGTTCGCAGACTGCAGCTCTTCTACAGGTTTACCCATTATCTTTTTCCTCAATGTTTCTCAAGGCCGAGATAGGGAGCCTTGGAAGGTTTATTATCATTCTATTAATGTTGCTTTAACTGCTTCAGTTCTAACGGAGCATGCGCGATTGCTCTCACTGTTGCTTAGGCGCTGTGGGTCTATTCAAGACTTATGCAAAGTCTAAAATTGACGCACGATCACTCAAAACAGAGCTAGCGGCCAAACGCGAACTTAATAACAGACAACTATTTTTTTATTCAATCTTTTTCAAACTCTACTTAGCTACCGTCACATCGGTAGCATTCTCTTACTGATTCTAATCAGAGGGCGTGCCCGCAGAAAACAGCCGTTCTTATTAAGCAGTTCTCACCGCTCAAGCTGTTCTCGCCGCCCCGTGTCTATAATCGTTAGCGTTCAATCAACAACCCAATTTCCCGAAGATTGACCACCACCGCTATTAAAGACCAGCACAACTCGCCCTCATTTACCAAGTAACCACAACACATCATGAGTACAAATAACCATCACCGCCAAACTAGGCTGGTGCGGCTTCTAAATTGACTATTTTCAATGCCTTAGAAGCGCTTTTTCAACAAAAATGTTGGTTCGTGGCTAGTTCTACAAAAACACTATATATTGTGGTTTCAGTTAGAGTTTGAACAAGATAATGGGTATGAAAAGAAAGCGCAAGTAATTTATTTGAAATTAAAAAAGAAAAATAAATGCAATACTTGGGCCTGAATTTTTCTTCAAAAAATAGTAAAAAAACTTAACTTATACTCGCACATCCATGTTACGGCGATGCGCCTATCGAGCAATAATAATGCTAAACTTGAGACAGACCAGCCAATTAAACGCGCCACAGATTGTAAACGCGTCACAGAATGGCTTTATCGTTCAGTTATTCCAAAGCATATGTAAACACTTTGCACAAAGTAGTACGACACCAAGCTATATGAACAGACTAATCACCACTGCAGCCGCTCTTTCTTTATTTGTACTGAGCCTCACCAGCCATGCTCAAACCGAGACAGCGGTTAAACCAACCTCGGCCGCCTTAGAAAGCGAGTATCAACGAGAGCTGGACAAATGGATGCTGCAGGCTTACGAGGGTGACCGCGATGCGCAATTCAAAGTGGGCGTGTTATTTACCAATGATCAGTTTCAATCAGCCGATCTGGAACAAGCGGCGTATTGGTATAAACAAGCCGCGCGCCAAGGCAACGCATTAGCCCAATACAACTTAGGGCATCAATACCTCACTGGCAGCGGTGTAAAGCGTGATGAAACCGAAGCAATGCGATGGTGGCTAAAAGCCGCCGAGCAAGATCACCCGCTGGCTCAGTTTAATGTGGGCCGAGCGTATTACTTGGGCATTGGCCTAAACGAAGACCACGCTCAATCTCGCCTGTGGTTCAAGCGTGCGGCGAAGAACAACGAGCCTAAGTCGATCGACATTTTAGAACAACTGGGTTGGTCAGAACCCGGCGAACACACACGCCGCACCGACGACGCGCAACTGGCCGCTCTTGCGGCGAGCCCTGAAGAAACCACCGAGGCGATCACCCAGGCGTTAGCGGCTGAAGGCTTGGTTGTTGATGGCTCTTCTTCCGAGACTGAGGGCTCTTCTGCCCAAGCTGAGGGCTCTTCTATTCAAGCTGAGGGCTCTTCTGCGGCAGACGAATCACAAG
>JALZVW010000188.1 GCA_023301745.1 Arenicella sp.
TTGGATTGCCGTTTACTTTGCGATAATGATGTTGTCTCTGCCGCTATTTATGTGGTTAGAAAAAAAATTGGGTGCCGGAACGAGTAAACATAATACCGGTCTAGCGGTAATTTTATTCGGGCTTGGCATGTGCGGTGGTCTTGCTGTTTTAGCGGCTCTAGGAGTAACCGGAAAAGGTTTATTCGGGCTAAATTGGTTAGCTATATTGTTGCCATTAGTTGGCGTTGGCGCGCTGTCATTATTTGGTTCTAAAAAATAATTAAGAAGGAATTTTCATGTTTAAGAAAGCAGTCTTAGCACTCGCGTTGGCTATGTTGCTAACCAGTTGTGGTGAGCCAATACAGTTGGCTCCAGATGCAATTTTACCTGATGGTGGAGTCTATCAGGGCGAGATTAAAGATGGTCTATTTCATGGCCACGGAACACTCAAATACGTCGATGGTAGTTACTATGAGGGCCTGTTCGACAAGGGCGTTTACCATGGCAAAGGAAGACAAGTCTTTGCTGATGGTTCGTCATACACCGGCGCGTTCTTCGAAGGTCGCGTTACTGGCAAATTCATTATGCAAATCCCGAGAGAGAATCTTGTCTATGAGGGTGATTTACTCGACGGATACATGCACGGACAAGGCACTCTAACCGCGCAGACCTATGTCTATACAGGCGGATTTAAAGATCGGTATTTCGAAGGTAAAGGCAAAATCACCTACACCAATGGAATTGTTTATGAAGGTGGTTTTTCGGAAGGAATTTACAATGGCCTTGGCGTTTTCCTAGGCGAAGATGGCAGTCGCTACGAAGGTCAATTTAAAGATAATTATTATCATGGCGAAGGCAAAATTGTTTATGCCAACGGCAGTGTCTACCAAGGTGGGTTTAGCGAAGGCGTGTACCAAGGTCACGGGAGATATAGCCTAGATGACTCTTGGTATGAAGGAACTTACGTCGCCGGCGAATTAAGTGGCCAAGCTGAGTATGTGGATAGCCAAGGTAACTACTATAAAGGCGAAGCTAATGTTTGGCAGCCTAGTGGCAAAGGTCAGTTTACTCAGGCTGATGGGGTGATTCTAAAAGGGGCGTTCGAATACGGATCGTTAGAAGGTTTGGGCGAAAAAATTAACCTTGATGGGAGTTCTTATCGCGGACACTTTCAATATAGCCAATACGATGGTGCCGGTATTCTCAGCATGAGTGACGGCAGTATTTATGATGGTGAGTTCTCTTATGGTCTTTATCATGGGCCGGGAACGCTGACTCGCGTTGATCAAGAAACAGGCGACAAGGTGGTTTTGGGTGGTAAGTGGAATCGCGGTCAGCTTGTCTACAACGAGGCTACCGGTGTGCGTCAGCATGTTCAAGCTGAACTGGCCTTAGAGCAGCACCAAGCGCTTCTTCAGGCGTCGTTGTCGGGGCTTAGTGCCAGTGATGAAAATAGTAATGTTTACTTCTTAGGCATCGCTGGTGATGGCGGGCAAAGTGTGTTTCGGCGCGAGTTAGAGTTTGTGTCTGAGCAAATTGAACAGCGGTATGAGACTCAAGGTCGGTCAGTGGTGCTTGTTAATCATCATGATACGGCTGAGCTCTACCCAATGGCGACGAGCCGCTCGATCGCATCATCAATCAGTTCCATTAGTCAGAAGATGGACAACGACAATGATGTTTTGTTTATGTATTTGACCAGTCATGGGTCTTCGGATCACGATTTCTATTTAAATCATGACAGCATTCGTTTACCGGCTATTTCGCCTAAAGAGCTAAAAGAAATGCTAGATACGTCGAAAGTGAAATGGAGAGTGATCATGGTATCAGCCTGCTATTCCGGTGGTTTTATTTCCGAATTGCAAGATGAGCATACCTTGCTAATGACGGCTGCCGATGCAGAAAGTCAGTCGTTTGGGTGCTCAGAAGAATCTGAAATGACCTATTTCGGAAAAGCATTTTTTAGAGAAGTTTTTTCAAAAAATGATAGCGTTGACCTGGTAAGCGCGTTTTCCCGTGCCAAAAATTTAATCCTTGAGTGGGAAAAAGAGCAAGAGCTTGATGCATCGAACCCTATGATTTCAGCGCCGCAGGCTGTCGTGGAAAAGATGGCGGCGTTCTAAGTGTTTAAGCTGAATTCAGTTGTCGTATCGAGTCTGAACGCTACCGTCAAAATTGGTAAATAAGTGACTGCTGCAAGCCTTCTCAGCAGGCAATGTGTATCAACGGCACAACGGCAATGTTAAAAGTAATTACAATAAAGTTGTTGACGCAACTAATTTTATCCGTATAGTGCGCCGCCATGAATTACATAAATCAACATATTAACCGTTCGGCTCTCACGGCCCAGTTCAGTGCGAACTGCCTGAGTGCGGAATCGCTACGCCCAGAAGTGACTGGCGCGTTGCGTGTTGCCTATGGGTCAACCCTGATGGCAAAGGATATATGTGACATGTACACGTAGTCTCGATTTAGTCGAAGGCTGCGAAGGCGGCCTTCTAGGAAAAGCATTTTTGCAGACCCCGGTTGGCCTCCGCCTCCCGGGGTCTTTTTTTTAGCTTAAGAAAAGGGAGTCTCGGATTAGCAATAATCAGTGAATAGAAAGGAGGGCATCATGCCCATTTTAACAACAATAACTAAGGGGCGTGTGCCGGTAAAGATCTACACTGATGAGGTAGAGCCAAGCGCGTATCAACAACTGGTGAATATGTCGCAGATGCCGTTTATTCACTCTCATATCGCGGCAATGCCTGACGTGCACTGTGGAATAGGCGCGACCGTAGGGTCAGTGATTCCGACCAAAGGCGCGATTATTCCGGCCGCCGTTGGGGTGGATATTGGCTGCGGCATGAACGCGATTCGTTTAGGGCTAAAGGCACATCAATTGCCAGACAACTTACGCGGATTAAGAAGTGCGATCGAGCGTGAAGTGCCGGTTGGTTTTAACATGCACAAATACGATGCCGTGTCCGACTCTACAGTTCGGTCTCTATCGAATGGCTTGTCGCGCATTTGGGAGAAACACCCAAAGCTCGTAAGTAAGCAAAAGAGGCCTTATCAAACTTGGGTTCGCCAATTGGCGACACTTGGTGGCGGTAATCATTTTATTGAATTGTGCTTAGATGAAAATGACGATGTATGGGTGATGTTGCACTCAGGTAGTCGTGGTGTTGGTAATGCGATAGGCCAGTATTTCATAGAGATGGCGCGGCGTGATATGGAGAAGGTTCAAATGAATTTGCCAGATCGTGACCTTGCGTATTTCAGTGAAGGAACGTCGCACTTTGATGATTACATTCAAGCGGTTGAATGGGCGCAAGATTACGCCATGGTCAATCGACGCGAAATGATGAAGCGAGTGTTGAACGTTCTAAAGAAGCGTTTACCACCGTTTAAAGTGACCAAAGAAGCGATCAACTGTCACCATAATTATGTGTCAGAAGAGTTTCACTTTGGCGAGCAAGTATTTGTTACTCGAAAGGGTGCGATACGTGCGCGAGAGGGTGAATTAGGCATTATCCCTGGCAGCATGGGCGCAAAGTCGTTCATTGTTAGCGGGCGAGGCAGTGCCAATTCCTTTCACTCATGCTCGCATGGTGCGGGCCGAGTGATGAGTCGCAGTAAGGCTAAAAAGCTTTTTGACATTGAAGACTTAGAGCGGCAAACCGCTGGAGTGGAGTGCCGTATCGACAAATCAGTGGTCGATGAAATACCGTCGGCCTATAAAGATATTGAAAAAGTCATGCAGTACCAAAATGATTTGGTCGATGTTGTGCATACCTTGAAGCAAGTTATGTGTATTAAAGGCTAGTGTAATAAAGCGCTTAGCTGGCAGAAAAACCTAATAAATTCATTTCGATAGCACAGCCGTTGCAAGGCGGCTGTGCTTTTTAAAACCATAACGCGACCTAAAAATAGTCGTATTAAAAATATACATGAAACCAAAACCTAAATAACAACGCCTGCCCAAAGCAGGCAAAAAAGGAATAACATGAAATCACAATTATTAGATGAAGTGATCGCCTGCTTGCCAACTGGAAAGACCCATTATCGATACTTCTCTGGAGCTTATGCTTCACGAATACTGTCAATGATGATCCCCGAACAAGTAGAACTTCACACATTAAAACAAACACGCTTTAAGCGCTTGCTTGAGCATAAAACGGTGAAGCCCATTGTTGCGCAGTGTGGCAATGGAGTACTAGAACGTCACGCTTTGGAGGCAAGCTGGCTTGAGCCATCTCAACCGTTTTTATTGAGCGTAAATCGCTGGGGCGGTCGCGGTGAACGCGATTGGTACCAAACCTCTCGTGGCGGAGAAAATTTGGTGTTGCAATTGAACTTACCTGCTCAGCATCAGCGCCAGTTTAACCGTTGGATGGACCCAAGTGGTGATTCAACCTTGAACGGCGTGTGGTCAAATCACCCAGTGCAAACCGATATCGAACAGTCGAGTTTTAGAGAAACTCTTGCGTGGTCGCGAATAGATTTAGACTTTAAGACCAATGAAGCATTAATTGAAGAAGTACAAAGCGATGCTACGCGTAAGGTGATTCGGCTGGCTAAACACTACCAGCAATGCGGCTGCAGTCGTTGTATTGAAAGACTCAATTACGTGAAATGGTTTGAGCCGTATCTTAAGCTTTGGTCTGAAGCGCTGCTGTGCGCGACTATTGAGTTTATTGTGAATGAGTTAGGGATCGAACGCATATTTATGCACACAGCGCAATCAGGCTGGAAAGTTAAGAAAATGGGCGAAACTTGGCGTGCGCCACGTTCTCTTTATTCTGACTTGCCAAAGAAGTTTGCCTTTAAGCACACTTATGCCGCACCGGAATTTCTATTACAAACGCGCTGCTATCAAAAACTTATTCGTAAGCAACCTGATATCGACTTTTATCAATTGTCGATGAATGAGTTAAAGCTAAGGCTTGCCGGAGGTGAGTTATGCCACGCCGCGTAGTTGGTAGCACCGGAATTACCACTTCCGTGCCGCGTAACCCTGTCGCGCGTTCTCCTTTGCTGCGCAAAGGCGGGGCGCATCAAGAAACAAAAACCAGTCAACGTCGTAATGCCCGCCAAGCATTAGAGGGGCAACTAGATGATTGGCGTGAAGAGCTAGAATTTGAGCGATCGCTGGAAACAAAAGAAGGGGTACCCTAGGGCACCCCTTCATACTTTTTTGATGTTCTACTTGCGAGTATGAAAATATTTTATTTTTCGGGAAAGAAATCACGCGGGCCATGTTGATGAATAAGCAGCAGACAGTCTACTGTTCCTTCACAACGGTCACCGTGATCTTCTTTTCCAGCTTGGAAAGCGTATGAACCTGGAGGCAGCAATCTCTCGTCGCCTTTTTTATAGGAATGAACCCAGTTTCCTTGAATGGTCATACCATGGTAATCATACGTATGACTATGTCTTGGTAGTTCGACACCGGCTTCGATTTTCACAATCATTCCGTAGTCGCCTTTCTTGGTCCAATCACCCCACGATAAAGCAAAATAGAGGCCTTCTCCGCCTTTAATCCACTCCAGCGAATCTATGTGTTTTGTCAGTTCAGACTCCTCAGTTGAATGAGCTGTTGCGGTATTAATGAACAATGCAGTCACTATTAGCGTGAATACAGCTGCAACGCTTTTGGCGCATTTGAAATAATTATTCGATTTTTTAAACATGTTGATTTCCGATAATGTGAGGTGGTTTTTACGATCACTATCTAAGCTTCGCCGATAAACTACGCATCGACGCTGTATAGTGAACACTATTATTGCAGCGCTTTGTGGTGTGAAACACCGTCGCTACCACACAAGACCTATGCGGAGAATGACCTAATGAGCGAGCTATCTAGTCTGGCATTGTTTGTACGCGTGGCCGAGGAAGGAAGCTTTTCCGCTGCGGCACGTTTTCTAGGAATGATGCCGTCTTCTGTTTCACGCCAAATATCTCAATTGGAAACCGAGCTGGACATACGGCTATTTCATCGTACAACACGGCGCCAGCACTTGACCGAAGCCGGTGAAATTTACCTTCAACATGCGCAACGAATTGTTGCTGATCTAGACTCCGCAAAACTTGCTGTTAGTCAGTTGGCAGAAACACCATCGGGTTGTTTGAATGTCGCCATCGAAGCTGATTTTGCGAACACATTTATTGGTCCTATTTTACCGGGTTTTCTAAGTCGCTACCCTGAAATACAAATTCAATTCTCCATGAATACTAAGGTGGTCGACGTAATTGACAGCGGAATCGATATCGCTATTCGAATTGGTGAACTCGACGATTCTAGTCTTTTTGCACGAAAAATTGGGATAAGTCGCTCTCTGGTCTGTGCGAGCCCCGCCTACCTTAAGCAACACGGCACACCTGCGAAACCCGGCGACCTTAGCCTGCATAATTGTTTATCTTTTCGAATTCAGCCTAGACAAACACACTGGAGGTTCGAGGTCGATGGAGAGCCCAAAGACGTTGCTATAAGCGGCCGAGTTAAGGCCAATAACCTAGTTCTTTTGAGAAACGCGGCGATAGCCGATCTTGGCATTATTAGCATACCCGTTTGGATGGTGGCAAATGATATACAACAAGGGCGGTTGGTACCGCTACTTGAGCAATTCTCTATGGACCCGCCAAATGTTCCGATTCACGCCGTGTTTGCCCATAATCGACATCTGGCTCCAAAAGTTAGAGCGTTTATTGATTACTTAGTCGAGCAGACGGCTATTTCGTCTTTATCAAAAAAATAGTAACGTTGGCTCGGCGAGCTCCGAGTTTTTAAGTAGCGTTGGCGTTTTAAATTGCATTGTGGTGAACATGTTTGATTAGTTGAAACTGAGCACTTGATTGCCAGCTAGTCGCGTGTGGTAGACTCAATTGATGAATTAGGTGTTTTAATAATCTGAGTTAGCCTAATCACATCATTGGGTATCTAACTGATTAGGAGGTCATTTGGAGCTGCGTGCTCTATTTCATAAGCGTCGCTACCGACGTCTGAGTTTAGCGCTCTTTGCCGCGTTCATGGTTCACCTTGGCTTAGTGTTAACCGGTAATTGGGGAATACTGTTGTCGTCGGCGCCGTCAAATCAAGATAGAGTTTTAACACTTACGCTTGAAAATACCACTCACGAAGGTTTGAAGGAAACAAGACTTAAGGAAGAGGATACGGTTAATGATGCTAGGCTAGGTAAGGCCGCAGAACCACCAAAAAAATTAGTTACCCAGACGAAAACCCAAGGTGCCGCTAAGCCTCAGTTAGAAACCAAGCATGAGGTAAATGAAAAAAATCTTGAGGATGAACCGCTCGATACGCAAATAGATAACATCGCGAGCAACGAGGCGGTAAACAACGACCCGCCAAGGGATAATCAAACACCCAAAGCATCACAGCCCATTGAATTCACCACTGAGGGTTCATCGCCGCCGAGTCACCCTGATTTACCCTTAGAACTTATTACTTCAATCGACTCTTTAATAGATCTGGTTGAAACGCCGCTGGTTGACGTAGCCGAAGATCCCCTAGTTTCGACGAATCTAGTTTCGACGAATTTAGTTTCGGAGGATTTAGCTCCGAAAGAGTTAGTTTCGAAGGCCTTAGAAACTACCGAAGTCGAAATGCTCAATAAAAAAATTGAGCGATGGTCATCAAGCATTTCGAAAAATATTGCCTTACAAGAGCCGCTAGTTTGGGAAGCAAACGGCTATCAATACAAGGCTAATTTCACAGAAATACCAGCGAAAACGGACATGGATAATGACCAGGTTCTTATTGAAATAGCGACTGATCGCGATGGTAAAAAATTAACCACCAGTCTACGATTGAAGAAGATGGCATTCTCTAATTTCGCGCAATTCGTGCATCAATGGGATCGCGGCGTGAGTGTCCATAATGATGAAATGAACGGTCGCTTTCATTCAAATACCCGCCTTAGCCTCATCGCAAACAGGAATGGTGCACCCTTGTTTCATGGCAAGGTGACAACCGCATCTTACTTTGTAGATATAGAAGGGAGCGTGCCACGCAAGGATATTTTTTTGGCCGGTTTAGAAACGGGTGTTAAGAAAATATCAATGCCCAAGCCGAGCGTTTTATTTGATCAAGTTCAATCTGATAGCACAGCGCAGTCGGTATTGGTCGAGACGAACTCGAGGCTTATTTTCAATCCCGATGGTAGCTATTTATTGCAAGCTTGTGACGAGTTTGGGGTAATGCAAAGGCATCAGATAGGTGACCGACCCTTGTATATATTAGCGGCCCCAGGTGTGAGTTTGTCGTTGAGTGGAACGGTTAATGGCGCGGTTGCGGTCTATTCGCCCAAGCGAATTATTATTGAAGGCGATTTAGAATATCTGAGTACCGACAGCATTGACCGTGGTGGTGACTTTTTAGGCCTAATTTCTGGGCGCAGTATTGTGATTGCCAAGCGAGGGGTAGTGCCCGCTGGCGATCTGAATATTCAGGCGGCGATTTACGCTAAAAACCGTTTTCAGGTGAACCAACTTCAGGGCAAGCGTGCCGGAACACTCAATATTCTGGGCAGTGTTAGTGCGGGCAGTATTTCGGCCACCGAGCCGCGCTATGCGACTAATATTGTTTTCGATACACGCTTAGAGAATTTAAGGCCTCCTGGTTTTCCTGTCACGGATCGCTATGAGTTGTTAGCCAAACAAAATAGTTGGCAGATTGATAATGACCCTTTTTACGAATCAGTAGATCCAGTAGATCTTGCTCAGGATTTAATTGACGGTGGCGCTGACATTGATTCAGATGCTACAAAACAACTCGATTAATGCCAGCAGTAGGTCACTTGTAGAAATCGATAGAACAGCGCATCATCGGTAGCCAGTTTTTAATGACCAATTTTTGCTGATTGTAGAGATACCAATATGATTCGATTTGCTTGCCTTATTTTAATTACCCTTTTAACAGCCGGTGCTGCACAGGGGCAGGGCCAGGTTAACGATAGCCTTGATAAGATATTGAGCGATCATTGGGCCGCGGCTAATAGGGAACAGATTTTTTTCCGCAAAGACCCTGATACGTTTCGAATGAATGGTGACTTGCCAGACGTGTCGGCGCAAGGCCGAAAACGTCGAGAAGAATTTAATTCCGATATTCTCAAGCGAATTGCAGCGATCGATATCAAAGGCCTGGATCAGCAAGACCAAGTTAACCTGCGCCTATTTAAATACGAGCGAGAAACTGAGGCGGCAAGCTACAAACAACTCGATCATTTTTATCCGCTTCATTATTACTCTAGCTTTTCCTCTTATTTTGCAGGCGCGCCTGGCAATATGTCGTTTCTCACACAAACCGATTACGATAACTACTTAATTAGCCTCGCGGCTTACCCGCGTTATCTTGATCAATACTTGGTTGATTTACGTGCTGCGATTAGCCATGGTCACGTGCATTATTGCGAGAGTTTTGAGGGTTATGAAAAAACCATTTCAAAGCATATTGTCGAGAATATTGAAGAAAGTGTTTTTTATGCACCTTTAGCGGCGATACCCTCGAGCTTGCCTAAGGCTCAGCGCGAGCGAATTGTTAGCGCCGGTTCAGAGCTTATTGCTAAAAGGCTTATCCCAGAATATCGCCGTTTTCATAAGTTTTTTACCGAAGAATACATGGCAAACTGCCGAAAAGAGGTTGGCATTACGGCTTTAAAAAATGGTCAAGAGTACTATCAGTATTTAATTAATTATCACACCACTACCGATTACACCGCCGATCAAATTCACCAGCTAGGCTTGTCTGAAGTCGCCCGTATTCGTACGCAGATGAATTCGTTGATTAGCACGATTGGTTTTAAGGGCAATTTCAACGCCTTTGTCGATTTTTTGCGCACCGACCCCCAGTTTTATACCGACGACGCACGAGATTTAATTGAGAAAGCGAGTTACATTGCTCGAAAAATGGCCGCTCAACTACCTAAGTGGTTTGGCCAACTGCCGCGCAATACCTTTGATATCAAATCAAGCCCTGGAGGCGGTGCCTACTACGTCGCATCCGATGGCAGCGGAACAACCTCAGGCACGTATTTTTTAGACACCAAGGATCTGCAGAGCCAACCATTGTATAACTTGGAAGCGTTAACCTTTCATGAAGCAGAGCCTGGCCACCATTTTCAAGGCTCGATCGCGATGGAGCTTAATGTGCCCGAGTTTCGTAAAACACTGTATCACTCAGCGTACGGCGAAGGCTGGGGTTTGTACTCAGAACGTTTGGGTAAAGAGATGGGGTTTTATCAGGACCCCTACAGTGATTTTGGGCGACTTACCTATGAGATGTGGCGCGCGTGTCGGCTGGTTGTTGACACTGGCATGCATGCAAAGGGCTGGTCACGCCAAAAGGCCATTGACTATTTGGCTAATAACACCGCCTTAAGCTTAGCCGATGTTGAAGGTCAAATAGACCGTTACATTACATGGCCAGCACAAGCTCTTTCTTACAAAATTGGCGAGTTAAAAATTCGCGAATTACGCAGCATGGCTGAACGTGAACTAGGCGTTGATTTTAATATTCGAGATTTTCATGATCAAATATTGAGTAATGGCAGTTTGCCACTGGCCTTGTTAGAGGAATTAACCATAGAGTGGGTTCAGCGCGTTAAAGAGTCGAGTGGGCACTAAGTGACTGCGTGATGTTGGCATTGGCTCAGAACTAAAAACTGACGCTTTGTTAGTTTAAGGAACACCACAATCAGCGAGGTGGCAATACTGCTTATAATAAGGTTCGCACACTGGGCATGATTCGGCGGCTAACGGGCACGAGGCTGTTGTCGGCCATTGCGAGTTCTCCTACGCCAGAAGGCTTTCGGGTTAACGAGTTGATTAGGCCTGTGTTAACAATGTACGAACGATGCACGCGTAAAAATATTGACGGTAATGTCTTCTCTAAGTCGACTAAGCGCTCGCTGTGTAAGAGCGATCGGCCGCCTTCAAGAACCAGCTCTGCATAATCGCCAGCGCCTTTGCAGTATACGATTTCTGCCGTGCTCACTACTTCTAGTTTGCCTGCACTGCCGACATTGATGGTTTGAGTTTTATCTCTTTTTTGATTTTGTTCGAGAACTGTTTGTAATTTGTTTGCTCGTGCCTGTTCTTTTAACCGTGCTTTGCGTTCTTCTGTAAAGCTTCTAATTTCATTTATAAACAGAATTACCATCAACGCGGCTACGATATAAAAGAAGGTAATGTTCAGAAATTCAGCCGGTGCTAAAATTACACTCAATAAGAATAAGCCAAGAATGATTGTGAACGCGAGAGCTTGGGGCTCTCGGCTCGGTAGCCGGTACAAGGCCAAAATCAAGCCGATCAGCGCCGGTATAAACAACGCAAAAGCCGACATAGTATCGAAACCGCTTGCCGCTATAATAGCGGCTAGGGTTAGCGCCAGAGTTAGTAAGAAAAGCCTGGCTTTGTGTTTGATGTTCAACGACCAGATCACATGAGCGGCCAAACACAGGCCAAATATCATCGAGCAAGCCAAGATCAGAATAAGACGTAGATCTTGCACTGGGTATGAATAAGCGGCCAAGCCTCGGTAGACCTCTGTATATAGTTGGGCGGCACCGACCAGCGACATTAGTGGCAATAGCGCTACAGACCAATGGTCACGCTTCACCAATGCCAGCATGCCCATGTAAAAGGCCCCAATTAGCAATGCGCCAAATGGCAATAGCGATGGCCAATAGTGGCTAAGGGTCTCATTAGTCGGGTTCACATGTTCTGCTATGCCGATAAAGTGCACCGGTGATCGCAACGTTAGCCAACCGTGATGCGACGACATGTGCAAGGCAAACTCATTGCGCCCAAGTTTCAGCTTCTCGATGGGGGTATACATCGCCGTATCCATAATGCCCGGTGCTTCTGAGTCAATGTTTGAGCCCGGGGTGCCATTAGTGCCTAATAATCGCCCGTTAAGGTAGGCCTTGGTAGAGGCTTTCGCTGATACAAATAAGGCTAACGGAGCAGCCTGATTTAGTAAGTCAGGTGTGACTGTCAGTGCGCCAAATACCCAAATCTCAGTATTCTGTGGGTTGATGCCACTAACGCTTGTTGGCTCACAAGCGTTGATGTTTTCCCGAAGCGGTGGCCCTTCTACCTGCTGATACGGGCAGACAACGACCTCCTCAGGAAATACGTTGGCCGCTAGCAATAACGATGTATTCATGGCAAAAGCCAAGATGAGTAAGGTGCCGCTAAATTTGAGTAGAGTCACAATCAATCTAATGTTAGTTGTCTGAGGGTACCGTTCAACGAATAAACGGCACCGTTAACGGAAATTCAATTGCTTGGAGTGTGTTCGAGCCACTACCGTGGTGACATCAAGCTAAATCACTCAACGAGGCAACTTACAATGAACCGACTAAACACACCCACTTATTCTCTTATCTTACCCGATTTTCTTCGGCGCGCCGCTCTGTTAATTGTATTGGTTTTCGCTGTCACAGCGGCTAATGCCTACGACAATGAAGTACGCATTACTTTTGAAACCAACAGCGGTGAAAAAGTAGAGGCTTTCGAAGGTTGGTTAAGCGTTCCTGAAAACCGACAAAAGGCCAACTCTCGAGAGATAAAAATTAACTACGTTCGTTTCCCGGCGACAGACTCAGCGAAGAAAAACGCGTCGCCGATTGTTTATCTCTCAGGAGGGCCTGGTGGCTCTGGTATCGGCACCGCGAAGCGCGAACGGTTCCCTCTTTTTATGGCAATGCGTGAGTTTGGTGATGTTATCGCATTGGATCAGCGTGGTTTGGACGAAGGCCGGTTACCCTGCCAGTCAAGCCAAAAAGTACCTCACGATCAAGTTATTGACGATGCCAAATACACCGGTCTCTATAAAGCCGCGATGCAAGAGTGTCTCGGTATCTGGAAAGAGCAAGGAATCGACATCTATGGCTATACTACTCAAGAGAGTGCCCTGGATCTCGATGCTCTTCGTGTGCATCTAAACGCCGAAAAAATAAGCTTATGGGGAATTTCTTATGGTAGTCATTTAGCCTTCGCTAGCCTCAAGGTAATGGAGTCTCGAATAGAAAAAGTGATTGTCGCCAGTGTAGAGGGGCTAGATCAAACTATCAAAATGCCAGCTCGTACAGACCGATACTTTGACCGGCTACAAAACGCCATCAATCAAGACCCCGCATTTAAAGAAGGCTACCCTAATATCAAAAAACTGATACGCGAGGTTCATGCACAGTTGGATGAAACCCCACTAAAACTCGAATTAGTGAAAGGCGATAAAACCATCGCCACCGTTTTTCAAAAGCGAGATATGCAAGCAATTGCGTCTGGTTTAATCGCCGACCCAAAACGCGCGTTCATGCTGCTCGACATCTATAAAGGCATACAGGCCGGCGAAACGGCTTTTCTAGCCCAGTTATTATCGCAACACACTGACCCTCTGAAGCCTATTGCACTTGCTGGAATGAGTGTCGCAATGGACATCGCATCGGGCATCAGCGGTTCACGTTATGAGCAAGTATTGCAGCAGGCCAAAACCGGCTTATTGGCCGATAAGCTTAATTTTGGAATGGATCACTTCGATGATATGCCGGGAATCGATCTTGGCGAATCGTTCAGAAAAGCACCAGTAAGCCAGGTGCCAACACTGATATTCAGTGGAACGCTTGATGGTCGAACCTATGTCGAGAGCCAAGCCGAAGCGGCTCAAGGCTTGAGTAATGCCACGATTGTTACGGTTGAAAATGCCGGTCATAACTTATTCATGTCGTCACCCGAAGTGACTAAGACCATACAACGCTTTATGAATAACCAAACTATTGAGCACACCTTAATTAAAATTGATTTAAGCAAGTAGTCTAAATTTCTGGGTCACTTTGTAATCAAAATAATCAAGCTCATGCATTGAGCTTGATTATTTGGGTCTCTGGAAACATACTAAAACGAATATGTTGACTCAGGCTAAGTTATGAAGATCAAAGACAATATTTTTAGAGTGCTAAGTTTAGTTATTAGTTTAACTAGTTTTGCTTCAATCGTCACTGCTTATGAAAGCCTATCTTCTTTTTCGGTTTTTGATTTAGCCAATATCGTAGCGACGCTAGCGTTTATTTTGTTCGCTATTGGAGGTTCAAAATTGTTGTCAAAATTACCGTTAACAACATTTCTAAATGAAGAGGCACGCAATATTTTTAATACTGGAAGGCACGCCATCAGATGAAATATAATAAAATTATACACTGCCTGTGTTTATTGGAATTCTGAGATTTTCTCGATTTTAAAAACGTATTCATTCAATGGACCTAGAATTTCACCCTTACGAAGAAGCTAATCGAGATTATATTTTCAAGTCTTATTCTGTTGTGATGAAGGCACATATTGAGAGAATTTGGGGCTGGGAACAAGCTTGGCAAGAAGCAAACTTCGCCCAGAGTCTAGAAAAATATCTTACTTTTATCGTATGCCTAGGTAATCAAAAAATTGGTTATATACAGTATGAGCATACGTCTGAATTCACGTTCTTAAGTATGATCGTGTTAGATCAGAAGTATCAATCCAAAGGCTATGGTGTAGGCGTTTTAAGAAAAATCCAAGCAACAAAACCTGAGCTGCCAATTAAACTTAGATGCTTTAGAGTTAATGAATCGGCTTATGAGTTTTACATCAAAAATGGCTTTAGAGAAATTGCATCAGACAATGAATTCCAAACCTTACTCCGAGACAATGATGCTTAAGGCAACAAGCGGTCGCTCACATGGTGTGCTCTGTGTGAGGTTTGCTTGTGATTGAGCAGTGCGATAAATGTGGTGTTGATTATACGCCCATGGTCTTAGAGTATTTTGCGAAAAACTCGAAAATTGCCGAAGTAATCACGCTGTGTGCCTACGTTGTTCTCGGCGGTTATGCCCTTGCGAGTTACTACTTTTTAGATTCAATTTTAAGCTTGTTTCTGTGCTCAATTATCGCACTGGCTATTTATCATTTTTCAGACTCAACAGATCAAAATTTTTGTGATACTTGCGTTGAAGAAAATAGAAGCTAGATAAGGTGAAACCTATAAAATTAGAAAATGGCCGTTTGTTTCTTGAACTGAGTGTGTGCGAACAGTGAACACTCTCAGGTGGTTGTTGTTGTTACCAGCGGCATTGCTTGCGTCTTTAGCCGCGGGGGCTATGGCAACCATTCTCTCTGACCTCATTGGCTTGCCTGCCTGGGTGGTTTATTGCTCTAGCGGCTTGCTCTGGGCTTTTGCTTTTATCTTTGTTGGTTATCAAGTATCGCCCAGTAAAGCAAAGCTTAGCGTGGTTGCGTTAACGTTAATCGCCGTCGGGGTGTCGGTCGGATTCTTTGTTTATGTCATGCTAATAGACCAACAACAGATCAAAGCGTTTGCAAGCGTTGGCGTCATTGTTGGTAGTTGGTTAATGTTTAAGTCGCTGAGCGAAAAAACATAAGCCGTTGAGGACAGTGTGTGGATGGTTTATTGCCGACCGTTAGTGTCGGCAATAAATATGTACTAACTATCTCTAGGGCCGATTGCGCCCAAGCTTGTCGTGGCTCGAGACCCAATCTCCGGCGAGTACCGCTGAGCCAAGCGATATCTCACCAGCCAATACCGTTGCTGCGCATATTTCAGCGAGTTTTAAGGCTTTGCCTTGACCGTAACACCCCATTATTTCTAGGCATTCACGCTGGCTGCCTAAGCCAGTGCCGCCACCGTAACTGGCAACGATCACCGAGGGCAGGGTAATGCTCCAATATAGGTCGCCGTTTTCTTTCAAATCAGAGTAAACAATCGCCGCCTGTGACTCAGCAATGTTGGCCGCGTCTTGACCGGTGGCTATAAAGATCGCTGCCAAACCGTTTGCTGAGTGAGCGCCATTGTTGCTGGTGCCTGCCAGCATACCGCCGACGTTATTTACTTGGCGAGCATCAAATAATGCTTTGGTATCGACGCGTAAAATGTCTAACGCGAGGTCTCTAGGCAATACTGCTTCGGCAACAACACGTGCGCCGCGAGAATGAAGCGTGTTTAGCTGCGAGTGCTTTTTGTCAGTATCGATCGCCCCAGAGAGTGTGTAGCTGTTTAATCTAGGGTAGTTTTCGGCTATCCAATTGCAGGCGGCGAAGGTTGCTTTACCGCACATATTCTGGCCAGCAGCATCGCCGGTAGTGTAATTGAATCGCACATATCGCATACGCGATACACCGTATTGTTCGATGTGAGATAACTTCCCGATTGAGGTGGTCGCTTCGGCTATTTGGCGAATGGTGTCGAGGTTGCTGTCGAGCCAACTGCCGAATTCACGTGCTTCGCGAGCATCGTCAAAATGAAATACTGGCGCGCGCTGCATATAGCGTTCGATGACGGTTGTTTTCACTCCGCCGATTTCGGATAAAACACGCATGCCACGGCTATAGCTCGCGACCAGAGTGCCTTCTGTGGTTGCCATCGGCACATAGAAGTCACCTTGTGCATGCTCGCCATTAATCTTGACTGGGCCGGCCAGGCCGATTGGCACTTGCGCAACTCCGATAGGGTTTTCAATGTTGCCTTTTAAACTTTCTAGGTCTTGAGAAGAGTGCGCAACATGTTTTAACGTTACGCCGGTTTTGTCTGTGATGAATTTCTGGCGTAGGGCAATGGCATCAGACGAATAGTTGTCGGCTGAACGAGGTATTTTTTTATCATTATCAGTCATAGCAAAATACTATGGCACAGCGTTGTATACGCGCCGTCAATTTAAAGAAGCTAGAGAGCTTGGAACGCTAGTCTAAGTTGGGGTAGGCGGTACATGTGCGCAGCGCTCATTGGCTTAAATCGGGCTTGCCTAAATAAAAAAGCCCCAGAGTTGAGTCTGGGGCTTTTGGAAAAATAACTAAAAAAAGTAACTAAGCTTTCTTGTCTTCTTCCTTTTCTACCGCTTCTACCGCTCCAAATTTGACTTGTGCAATGGTCGCATCTGGTTTTTTAAGGTTATGCAGTCTGACTAAGTTGTTAAATTGATAGATCGACGCGATCATCGAGTAAAGTGGCATCAGATAACCTTCTTTTCTAAGCTCGCCTACCGTTTCAAGCTCAAGCTCATAGAGTTTGGCTTCGTCGATTGTGTTTAAGCCTTGAAGTGTGTTTACCATGCCACTGTGGTAATGAACCTCTAAGTTAACCGGGCGAATTAAACCAAGCTCATCGATCTTCTTAGTAAATTGAGCGGTATGAACTTCGTGCTTAATTTCGAGTTCCAGTTGAGAGGTCGCCTGGCTTAAGCGAGCAGAGGCCTTACCGTCTTCAAATAAGGCTTCGCCTTCTTTTTTTGAGAATGCCGTGCTTTTCTCGTTGATACCTATGGTGAAGGTCTTCTCATCTTTTGGCGAACGCATCAAGAAAAATGGGTAAGTTTTCATGCCGATTGGCAAGTGAGTACCGGTCCATAGATCGTTCTCAACGAACAAGTTATCGCTCATTTCATAGCTATTGATCGCTGAAACATTCCAATCCGAAGTCTCTGTTGCACGTGTTAAGAAGACCGGGAAGCTGCTGACAGCCATGGCGACTTCACTGACCTTTAAATTGATCATGTGCTGAGTTTTAGCAACCTTGATCGCACAAAGCGGGTCCATTTTCAGGTCCGCGTGGGTGGTTGCGCTTAACTCGGTAAGGGTAGTTTTTTTCTGTTCTTCTGCCATAGTCCTTCTTCTATTTTTTGATTATGTAATTTCTACTTAATGACTGATCTGTGTTTTCACTTAAAATAAGTTTAACTATTTAATTAGAAAGTCATTGCTCAATAGTTCGCTGGCGCCGCGCTTTAGGTGCGTTGCATCGGCTCGGTATTTTTAATGTTTGATTAATACGCTCGGCCCCGCTCTATTCAATGACACTAGAGTTAGTTTAGTGTTCAAAGCTGGGTTTTAAACCCCTGCTACACATCAAATATCGCAATAAATACTTTAATAGTATGACCGACGTCGTTACTCATTGGCTCATAACAGCTTAAAATCGCTAAGCCTCTTTCGAGCAATCAGGAATACTAGCCTCTTCGGCAGGTGCTTGCCAATAGGGTTCAGGCCTTTTGCTGCGTATATTGTTCAATTTAGAGGGCTTAGTCGTGCCGCATCAGTGGTTTGATTGACCACCAACTTAATCAATAAGCGGCGTTTAGTGAGAACTGTCTTGGCCGTCTTGGTGATCGCCCGATGACGACTCCCATGCAACAAACTTATTCAGTTCTTCAGAGACTCTTTTAAATGTCCATGCAAGCACCGCGGCGTCATCGGTAAAACCGAGGCCAGCGATAAAGTCAGGTAGCGCATCGAGGGGCATCACAAAGTAAATAATGGCCGCGACAATCAGGCCGAAATTTTCGAGTGATATATCTCTGTAAGTACCGCTGGCATAGGCTTGAATCAGTCGATACGATACTTTGATAGGCTCGAGTCCATTTGCCAGCTTTCGGCTAGCGTGTTTGCTTGCCTTTTCCTGAGCTGTACTGGCTAAGCCGGCTAGCTTAACTGGGCTGTCGATAGTCGCGCTCACCAAGCTTTTCGCTTTTCGGTAAGCGCGACTTTGAATAATCCACTTCAATGGCTTGCTAGGTTGAACGTTATGCGCCTAAGGCTGGGTTGATTAAGAATTTCTCACCAGTTTTCTTAGCATTGTATTGGAGTACAGTGCTTGGTGTCATGGCTTGCTCAAACGATAATTCATCAGAGTAATGGCTAGCGAACGTGGTATTAATTTCGTCAGCCACTCGCTTGTGTAATTCACCGACACGTTGTGGCGCTATTTTGCCTAAGAATTGCATTAACAAGTAACCACTCACGCTCCAAGTCATGCCGTAAGCACGATTTAAAACCGTTGGGGTAAAGTCTAAGCTACCGTACACATAGACTTGCTTGTGTGCTGGTGAGCCATAAGTGTTAAAGCCGACCGCATCTTTGCTTCCGACGCGTTCCATTGTCGCGAGGATGTCGCTGACTAAATCGCCACCGCCAATCGCATCAAAGGCTAGCGTCGCTCCAGTTTCATCGATAGCAGCGAGTAAATCTTGCTTGAATGTCTCTGATGAAGAATCACAGATGTAGGTAGCACCAATTTCTTTGAGAATGTCGACTTGCTCTTGCTTACGAACAATGTTCACTAGCGGAACGCCTTCAGCTAAACAAATCTTGTTTAACATTTGACCCAAACCTGAGGCCGCGGCTGTGTGAACTAGGGCGGTATGGCCCTCCATTCGCATTGTTTCGACCATCGACAAGGCCGTTAGTGGGTTAACAAACGAGGAAGCGGCTTGTGCCGCTGTTGTACCTTTATTATGGACCATGCAAGCTTGAACCGGCACACAACAATACTCAGCGTAGGTTGCGCCAGTAAGAACCGCCACTGTTTTGCCCATTAGCGCTTGAGCGGCATCGCTATCACCAGCGGCAACAACGGTTCCAGCACCTTCGTTTCCAACCGGCAATACTTGATCAAGGCGTGAGCTTACTCGCGCGGTCATGCCTGGATATAGCGGTGCGGTTAATACCTTTTTAGCGTCACTATAGTCTAAGCTTGCTTCGCCTAAATTAGCCGGGCCAAACATTGGCCACATATCTGAAGGGTTAATTGGTGCGGCTTCTACACGCACAATAACTTCATGTGCTTGGGGCTGAGGAACGTCAACTTCTAGAAGAGAGAACTCTAATTGTCCGTCAGAGGATATGTTAGAAAATAGTTGCTTGGTGCGTTGCATGAGCGTTTTGCCTCGTTAATTTTTTTAGTT
>JALZVW010000189.1 GCA_023301745.1 Arenicella sp.
ATGTGTGGCCCACCAATGATGAATCAAGCTGTGATCAACATGTTGCATGATCTTGGCGTTGAAGATGAAAACATTCTATTGGACGATTTTGGTGGCTGATTAAGACTATGTGGTCAACACTGGCTAAATTCAGACAAAACAGCGAGCGTTGCTCGCTGTTTTTGTTTGTACTGCTAATCGGCGTTTTCGGTCTGGGTGCCTGTGAGCAGAATGCACCAGCTAAGCAGCAAGTGGTTTTTTCAGGGCCGATTATGGGTACTGAGTATCGTATTAGCGTTATCAAAGACGGTAATATTAGCGATGCTCAGATCGAAAAAAGTATTGTCGGCGCTATGAACTCGGTAAATCAGAGCATGTCGAACTATATTGACGATTCTGAAATAAGTATCTTTAATCGCTTGCCCGTAAATCAATCGCAAAAATTGTCTCCCGACTTTTCTAAGGTGGTCGCCGAAGCGCAATCTATTTCAAAGCTCAGTAATGGCGCTTTCGATATCACTCTAGGTCGGGCTATCGACGCGTGGGGCTTTGGCCCCGATGGTGAAATACGTCAACGTCCCACCGAGGAAACACTTAAAAAACTAAGGAGCACGGTTGGTTTCGCTAAAATATTACTGGATAACGACGTGTTAACTAAAACCGTCGACGGCGTAGAGATTAGTCTGTCGGCCATTGCCAAAGGCTACGCAGTCGATAAGGTCGCTTTAGCGCTTAACGATTATGGTATCGCAAATTACTTGATCAATATTGGCGGCGAGTTGCGTGCATCAGGCCTAAATATCGATAAACAACTGTGGCGGGTTGGCATAGAGAAACCGCACATACTTGGAGGCATTCAAGAAATCGTTGAACTCGATAACGTTGCCATTGCGACGTCAGGCGATTATCGCAATTATCATATTGTTGGCGGCCAACAGTTCTCGCATATGATCGACTCGAAAACGCTGAGCCCGGTTTATCATAAGTTGGCGTTGGTGAGTGTTATTAGTCAACGCGCAAGCACAGCCGATGGCTTGGCGACCGCAATGATGGCGATGGACGAGACCCGAGCTTGGCGCTTCGCAGAGCAAAACGGGCTTGCCGCTTATTTGATTATTCGCGGAGCCAAAGAAGGCGAGTATAAAGTGCGAGTAACTGAAAAATTTAGAGCCTATTTACAATAAACGCTTGCAACCTTGCAGCGCTATTACTACATTACTGTCATCGAATGAGCGACTCGAGGGTCTCTTATTAGTATCAAAAACTTCAATTGAATTTGCCGTATGAACCTATTTCTTGTCACTTTTTCCGTATTTGTTTTAGTCATGATAGCAATGGCTGTCGGGGTTATCGTCAATAGTCGGGCGATCAAAGGCAGTTGTGGCGGTTTAAATGATATCGAGGGCTTGAAAGGAGCTTGCGATATTTGTGAAGGGAAGAAAGTATGTAATCGCCGCCGGCAAATGGAACGCAAGGCGCTGGTTAAATAGAACCAATGGAATTGGTACGAGAAGCTAGTTAATAGCGCACTAAGACACCAATCATAAAAGAGCCCATCAGTGTCATCATCTACTCCAATCGTCGTTTCTACTACCGAATCGACAGATGCTACGTCCACTACAACTCCAGACAATGGCGTTATTCAGGAATGCAACGGAAAGATTTGCATTTTTATTGACGGCTTTTGGATTCGCTACTATGCGCCTCCGGCGAACACTATGGCCGAGAAGAAAGATTTGATCTTTTCTTTGCAGCGCCGAGTTTTTCATCATACTGAGCAGGGTATTAACTCACCTGGTTGGCGCTTAGAAATAGCGCGAAAGTACTACCAACAAGAGGACAACCCGGCTCGTAAGCGTGTTAAAGCCGCGATGCTCGCCGGTTCACTTTTCAATAGAGCGACTGATATTTTTTCAGGCGTGGTCGAGCTTGAAGAGAAAGGTATTCATATTGATGAAGACAATGAATTAATGCGGCAATGTGAGGCTTGTTTTGTTGAAGCACTTGAACTTGGAAAACAGGTTAAGCACTTCAGTGGAGAGGAGGGTGTAGACGAACTTTGGGGTGAGCCTTTTAAAGCGTTTTCTTATCCGATGGATCGTTTTTTCGAAAGTCGATATATTAAATTAGCTCAAACCTTTAAAGCAATTGATAAGATCATTGATCGAATGCTTGATGTCTTTGCCAATGTTGAGGGTTTTGAGGGGGTTCTTCCTATGCTCGAAGAATTACGCGAGGCCGCTAAGACCGAGGTCGAGACCATGCGCCGCGATGAAGCTATTTACGAGGTTTGGCCTCGATATGTAGCGGCTAAGGAGGCTATCGCTGAGTTTAAACCTTGTGGTCTAAGTAACCATGAAGACCGCCTAAGGTACTGGGAAGATGGTATGCGCTTATTGCATATGGGCAAGGAAGTTATCAGCCACCTAAGTGGTGTTCGGGTACCGATGCCGGTCACCACTTCCAACTACATGGCAAATTGCGACCGATACGATCAAAATGGCTCACTCGATAGTGAGTTCTCTATTCCTGATCAGTGTTTTAAGGCATAAGTGCCCATTAGTGTTTAAGCGTTTTTTATGTGACACTCTTGATACAGTAAATGTGGCTGATGCTAATCGACTGGCCCTGTAACTAACACACTATGAAACTTAGACAACTCCAATACGTCACTGAGGTCGTTAAAAACGGCATGAACGTGACGGCGGCGGCTGAAAAATTATTTACTTCTCAACCTGGTGTTAGTAGTCAAATAAAACGTCTTGAAGAAGAGCTTGGCGTTACTATTTTTGAGCGCAGCGGCAAACATATAAACGGTCTAACGCCCGAGGGAGACTTGTTAGTACAACGTTTTGAAATCATTTTAAATGAGGCCGATAACGTAAAACGAATTGCTGAAGATTTTAGTCACCCTGACTCTGGCATGTTGTCGATTGCCACCACCCATACCCAGGCGCGCTACGTTTTACCACCGGTGATCAGCGAGTTTCGTAAGCGTTATCCAAAGGTTCAATTACAAATAAATCAGGGCACACCTGAGCAAATCGCTAATCTCACTGATTCAGGTCAAGCTGACATTGGTATTGCCACCGAGGCCTTAGAATTATTTGATAATTTAATTCTATTACCGTGTTATCGATGGAACCGATGCATAATCGTCCCTAAGGGCCACGAACTTGTCAGTGAGCATGCGCTGAGCTTAAAAGCGATTGCTAAACACCCGATCATCACCTATACCTTTGGCGTTGCTGATCGTTCGGTGATCAATCGAGCTTTTAAGAAAGAAAATTTGGATTTAAATGTGGTGTTGATGGCGGCCGATGCGGAAGTTATCAAAACCTATGTCCGTAATGATCTGGGAATTGGAATTTGTGCCCGAATGGCATACGACAAAACTCAAGACCAAGACCTTGCGGTAATTGATGCCGGGAATTTATTCGATTCGAGCGTCACGAGTTTGGCTATTCGTAAAAATGCCGTGCTTCGTGAGTACGTCTATGAGTTTATTCAGCTGTTTGCATCACACCTTAATAAAGATGTTGTTAATCAGGCGCTTAAAGCACATAACGATACCAGCTTACAAGACAAGCTTTATAAGGAATTCGTCAAGGAAGCCGAGACGCGTTAGCTAAAAAGTAGCCGTGTTGGCGGTTAAAGTGTCTTAAAAAAGCGTTCTTTTCTTAAAAGATAGTGGTCTTGGTAATCTACCGACATTGCCACATTACGACTCCGCCCAATAATTTCATCTCTTGGAATAAAACCAATGTAACGTGAGTCAACACTATTGTCTCGGTTGTCACCTAATGCAAGATACATACCTTCAGGAACCATAATCGGTGCGAAATTTGACGCCGTTGTGTGGCGTCTACTGACTCGAATCGAGTGCTCTAAGCCGTCTAGGCTTTCTGTAATGTCTATTGACGCGTTTGAATTACTTGGCTCATCATTGCTTGGTTGAGGCGTATACTTTAATGCGTTGCCATTTAGGCTAATGACATTATTCGACATTGATACGATATCTCCGGGTAAGGCAATAACCCGTTTGACTAAGCGCTTTTGCGATACTTTCGAGTTGAAGATAATAATGTCACCTCGCTTAGGATCGCCCAATTTGGCAATTGAAATGTCTGAAAATGGAATACGTAGATCGTAGGCGAGTTTATTGATAACAATTCGATCACCTTCGACGATGGTCGGCTTCATTGAGCCAGTCGGAACCGAATTCCAGTCAGCGAGGCTGCTTCTGAATACACTCATCAAGATGACGAACAAGATAATGCCCTTATTCTCGTTTGCTACTGCTTTTACCCAAGCTATCATGAAGCTACTCCATATTGACAATGTAGCTCAATCATCTCATTGAAATCGTGACTGTTTGATTTCATTAAGAACTTTTAAATTTGACCGAATTTCATGCAAATGGTCGAAGTGCGGTTCCACATCACTCGCCGATCTATTAGGCTGGTTGATGGCGTTGAGTTTTGATGACGATACTTATTGGCGCAGGCCGCTCCGTGTCTGTCAAAGGCATTCGAAAAGTGGTATATACAGCGTATCTGAGAATTAACAATATTGTGATAAACCAAACCTATGTCTCAAATTCGCTCTGAAGAGGGGGCCCTGGCTCGCCGAGCTGTGTTGGATATTTTACCGCTGTCTATCGCCGTCATTCCCTGGGGCATTCTGACCGGCGCTCTTGCTATTCAGGCTGGCTTCTCGGCGTTGCAAGCCCAATTTATGTCTCTTTGTGTCTTTGCTGGTGCCGCTCAGCTCTCGAGCATTACACTATTGGCCGGTGGCGCATCATTCTCATCTATATATGGGTCAACCTTCGTGATTAGTGCCAGACATCTACTCTATTCAATTACCTTTCGCCAACACGTAGCCGATCTATCATTGCGTCATAGGTTGCTGATTGGTTTTTTGTTAACAGACGAGATGTTTGCGGTATCTGAAGCGCATACGAATCGTTCTGGGGCGTTTTCAGCACTTTTTGCAATTGTTTCGGGCCTTACGTTCTACGTTATCTGGAATGGTGCAACGTTGATAGGAATTATCGCTGGTGATTTGTTTGATAATCTTGACTCGCTCGGCTTAGATTTTGCAATCGTAGCTACTTTTATTGCGATGACGTTTGGTGAACTACGAAAATACCCTGTACTGATTGCCGTGGCTTTGAGTGGCGTTGTCGCCGTGATATTAAAACCTGTGTTTACCGAGAGTTACATCGTTATTGCTGCGCTAGTTGGCATGTTCGGTGCTTATTCGTTTGCGGAATATCTAGATCCAGAAAACTCAGACGGCGAATATAAAGAGGGGCCGCAATGATTTGGTTGTTATTGCTGGGCATGGCGTTGATCACATTTTTCAATCGCTACCTTTTCTTTTCCGACTTAGTTAGCTATTCGCCAAGCCCGAAACTGAGGCGCTTTCTTAGCTATTCGTCTTATTCGGTTTTAACCGCGATATGGGCGCCAATTATCTTTCACTTTGATGGCCGTTCCGAGATTGCGATTGCTGGAATAGATTACCTATTGGCGGCCGCTTTAGCGGCGGCCTTAAGCTTTGCTAAGGTATCGAGCATTGTCGTGGTTCTGCTGAGCGTTAGTCTGTTTTTCTCAATTCGTTTCTATTTAGTTTGATAGCGAAATGGCAGAACAGGTATTTGGACAAAAAAATACCTCGTAAAAACGAGGTATTTTTAATTTTTTATGCTGTTTTTAAATTCTTAACTATCACGCTGAGTAATTTCTACTAGGTGGTAACCGAATTGAGTTTGCACTGGGCCGTGAACAGCGCCAACCTCTTCGTTGAATACAACGCGGTCGAACTCAGGAACCATCATGCCTGGGGAGAAGCTTCCAAGATCGCCACCTTGCTTTCCAGAAGGGCATTGAGAATGTTCTGCTGCTGCAGACTCAAAAGTTTTCTCGCCAGAGTTGATTTGTGTTTGGATATCCAAACATGCTTGTTCAGTTGACACTAAGATGTGTCGCGCAGACGCCGTTGTCATTTTTTGTTAAACCTCTCAATTTTCGAAGATGCGCATAATACTTACTTTACCGCTCAAATCCCAGTTACAATCTCTAAAAAGTAAGTAAACGTACTAATTAGCCTGTCTATATTCGTCAAAGCCTGTTTTGAATAAACAAATTTTCAAATATCTTCGCATTCTGGTCACAATTTGCCTTTTAGGGGTCGTGCTTTATCTAGCCGATTTGTTTTCACCAGAAGGCCAGAAAGTACTGATTGATACCCTTAAAGGCGCCGATACAGTGCTCTTAGTCGCCGCCGTATTGATCGGCATTGTGATCAATATGGTGAGTGCATTTAAGTGGTATATGTTGACGCAGGCTCAAGGTTTAGGCGCGAGCTACTGGCGAGTATTCGCTTATTACCTTGTCGGACAGTTTTACAATATGTTTCTGCCTACCAGCGTTGGCGGCGATGTCGTTCGCTCTTATGAGCTTGGTAAGTTTTCTGGTCGCCAAGCCGATTCCTTAGCATCGGTGTTTGTCGAGCGATACACCGGGGTGGTGACATTATTGTTCGTCTCTACCATCGCGGTATTGACTCAGTTGACTCGATTTAATCAAGACTTCATCATACTTACTTTAGTGGTGTTTGCTCTGGGCCTTGGTGGTGTTGGGTGGTTACTGCTTGATGCTAGGCCTTATAGCTGGCTAAAGACGGTACTGCAAACACGTTTCCCGGTTACAGAGAAAGGGTTTAGCAAGTTAGATAAGCTGCTAGGTTCAATCGACGTTTATAAAGCCCAGCCTGTCACCATTGCCATCGCGTTTTTTAATTCTGTGGTGTTCTATTTTTTTGCGGTTTTAAATGTGTACATAACCGCACTGGTATTCAATGCTGACGTTAGCTTTTTAGATATGCTGATTGCGACCCCAATCATTATGTTAATCATGAATCTGCCCATTTCTATTGGTAATATCGGCCTCATGGAAGTTAGCTACGTGAGTATCTTGGAGCTATTGGGCTACGGCGCCGAACTAGGTCTGGCTATCATGCTATTAATGCGCTTTAAGTCACTATTCGATGCCGCTATTGGTGGCGTTCTACACACAAATTTTGTGACGAAAAAGCATGAATAGTCTATTATTGGCTGCTTATGCGCTGCGACGCCAGAAAACTGAATGCTTGCTTGCGCAGGTCAATAGAATCAAATTTAAGTTAAACAAGAAATGAATATATCAATAGTTGGCACTGGTTATGTTGGACTGGTAACAGGCACCTGTTTTGCGGACGTCGGGAACCAAGTTTTGTGTGTCGATAAGGATCAAAGCAAGATTGATATGTTGCTTGGTGGGAAAATTCCTATTTTTGAGCCTGGCTTAGAACAGCTCGTTAGCACCAGCGTTGCTCAAAATCGGCTGAAGTTCACAACCGACATTAGCTCGGCTGTGGAACATGCCCAAATAATTTTTATCGCGGTCGGCACTCCCCCAGACGAAGATGGTTCAGCGGATCTATCTCATGTGTTGGCGGTTGCAAAATCGATAGGCGAAAACTTAGATAGCTATCGAACGGTGGTGACTAAATCAACCGTGCCTGTTGGAACTGCTGAGAAGGTTCGGGCCGCTATTCAAGCTGAACTTGATGCGCGCGCGGTAGATATTGAATTTAGCGTTGCGTCTAATCCTGAATTTCTTAAAGAAGGCGCGGCGATTGAAGATTTCATGAAGCCTGATCGAGTTGTGATCGGTGCCGATGACGATAGGGCTGTCGCTGTGCTACGTGAATTGTATGCACCGTTTAATCGCAATCATGAGCGCCTTATTGTGATGGATATACCGTCGGCCGAATTAACAAAATATGCGGCTAACGCGATGTTGGCGACCAAAATATCGTTTATGAATGAGTTGTCTAATTTGGCTGAATTATTGGGCGCAGACATAGAGCTTGTTCGTCAAGGCATTGGCTCAGACCCTCGAATTGGCTACCACTTTATCTACCCTGGCTGCGGCTACGGCGGGTCATGCTTTCCTAAAGATGTACAAGCATTGCACCGCACCGCGGCTGAACACGATTACGATGCAAGAATCTTAGAAGCAGTGGAAGCGGTTAACCAAGACCAGAAATCTGTTTTGCTTAATAAAATTGACAAGCATATGGGCGCCGATTTAACCGGCAAAACGTTCGCTATTTGGGGCTTGGCATTTAAGCCAAATACCGATGATATGCGAGAAGCTCCAAGCTCGGTAATCATCGATGGTCTATTGGCGCGTGGTGCCAAGGTTCGAGCGTTTGACCCGGTTGCGAATGGTGAGGCAAGCCAGCGATATGTCGGTAATAACGCAGTAACGTTTTGCGATGACCTCTATGACGCTACCGAAGGTGCTGACTCGCTTGTGTTAGTGACCGAGTGGAAAACCTTTAGAAGCCCAGACTTTGAACGGCTAAAAAGCCAGCTAAGTGAACCGGTGATTTTTGATGGTCGTAACATCTACGAGCCCACTATCTTAGCCCAGCTCGGGTTTAAGTATTACGGCATTGGTAGGTCTAACTAACGATGAAATTAGTCGCGACTCAGTTTTCTGATATTAAAACCTTGGTGGTCGGCGACGTTATGCTGGATCGTTATTGGTTTGGCAGTGTTGATCGTATCTCGCCTGAAGCCCCCGTTCCAGTACTGGCTGTCAAGCGTGAAGAGTCACGGGCAGGCGGAGCCGCCAACGTCGCTCATAACCTGCTAGCACTGGGCGCTCAGAGCAATTTAATCTCGGTCACGGGCGATGACGACGCGGGCCGTGAAATAGAGCAAATTATTGCCGCTTATGGTGCTAAAACAACCTTGAAGATTGACCCGACGATAAAAACCATCGTCAAGCTGCGCATGGTGGCTCAAAATCAACAGCTTTTGCGCGCTGATTTTGAACAAAAACCAAGCGAAGAAGTGTTGAGTCAATGTTTGGATGATTACTTTGACGCCGTTAAAGACAGCGATGTGGTTATTCTTTCTGACTATGGCAAAGGTGGGCTAACTCACGTTGCTAAGATGATTGAGGCGGCCAAGGCATTGTCCAAACCAGTTATTATTGACCCCAAGGGAAGTGACTACTCACGTTATAAGGGCGCCACGCTTATCACACCGAATATGAAAGAGTTTGAGGCGGTCGTGGGCCATTGCTCTTGTGATGCTCAATTCATAGAAAAAGCGCATCGCTTGCGTGCTGAACTTGAACTCGATTATTTGCTGGTAACTCGAAGCGAAAAGGGGATGAGTTTGTTTAGCCGTGATGGCTCGCAAACTGACTCTCCGGCAACCGCCTTAGAAGTCTATGACGTCAGTGGTGCGGGTGACACGGTTATTTCACTGATGGCCCTAGCAACGGTTGCCGGCTTTTCGAATGAAGATAAACTGGCATTGGCTAACACCGTAGCAGGTATTGTGGTCGGTAAGCTGGGTACGGCGGTAGCCACCATTGATGAAGTAGTGCTTAAACTGTCAGAGAATCAGTAGCTTGATGCTTAATTACACTATAAATTGGCTCAGAACGTTTGACTATCTGTGCCCTAAAACGAATAAAAGAAGGTTATAAAACGATGATTATCGTAACTGGCGGCGCCGGCTTTATTGGCTCAAACATAGTCCGAGGTTTGAATAAACGAGGCTTGAACAATATTTTAGTCGTTGATGACTTAAGCGACGGCAATAAAATTCGTAATATCGAAGATTGTGATATTGAAGATTACATGGATAAAGACGAGTTTCTTCAGCGAATTGAAAAAGGCATGGAGTTCGGTGGCCCGACCGCGATTTATCATCAAGGCGCGTGCTCTGATACTATGGAAACCGATGGCCGCTTTATTATGCAAACTAACTATGAATACTCTAAGTCGCTTTACCATTATTGTGGTGAACAGAGTATTCCATACTTTTACGCATCGTCGGCATCGGTGTATGGCGGCGGTGAAATATTCAAAGAAGATCCTAAACATGAGCAAGCGTTGAATGCCTATGCGTATTCAAAGCTCTTATTTGATCGTTACGTTCGCAAGAACCCAGGCGTGTCTGATTCTCAAGTGGTTGGCCTTCGATATTTTAATGTTTATGGCAAGGGAGAAGAGCACAAAGGTCGGATGGCATCGGTGGCTTACCATTTTTTCAACCAGTACCATGAACAAGGATTTGTTAAATTGTTTGGCGGCAGTGGCGGCTATAGCGACGGTGAACAGTTACGCGATTTCGTTTGGGTTGATGACGTTGTCGATGTGAACTTGCACCTTCTGGAGCACCCCGAAGCGAGCGGTACCTTTAACGTTGGTACTGGCCGCGCTCAGAGTTTTAATGATGTGGCAACCGCGGTTTTGAATACTCTTGAAGGTGAAAATAAAACCACCGCTGAATGGGTGGCCGATAAAAAAATTCAGTACATTGAATTCCCGCAAGCATTGGTCGGTAAGTATCAAAGCTATACCAAAGCAGATCTTACTAATCTAACCGTGTCAGGCGAGTATACAAAGAATTTTTCGACCGTTGAAGAAGGCGTTAATCGCTACGTTAGCCAACTAATGGCGGCGCGCTAGCTAAGCTTATATAGATGGCGCTGATTGCTATTTATGACTCAGGCGTTGGTGGCCTGAGTGTCTACCTGAACGTGGTGCACAGATGCCCTGAACACGATTATGTGTTTTTAAGCGACAATCACGCATTTCCATACGGCGATAAGCCTGAACATGAGTTATTAAAGCGAGCTCAGGCGGTTGTGCGGCGTCTTGATCAATGCTTTTCACCCGATGTGCTTATTGTCGCGTGTAATACGGCCAGTACCGTTGTGCTGCCGCATTTACGCGAAGAGTTTGACTTTCATGTTATTGGTGTTGTCCCTGCGGTTAAACCCGCTGCGCAACTTTCACGAACAAAAAAAATAGGCTTATTAGCGACACCGGCAACGATTGATCGGCCCTATACCGATGAGTTGATTAACGAGTTTGCAATTGATTGCCAAGTAACCAAAGTCGGCTCTAGTGCGTTGGTGATGCTCGCCGAAGATAAACTCTATGGGCGACCACTTGATGAGTCGATTTTAGGCACTATCTTAAAGCCAATTATTGATCAACCAGACATCGATGTGGTGGTGCTCGCGTGCACACACTTTCCATTATTAAAAGGTGAGATAGCATCAGAATTGAAACGGTGTAAACGGCAAATATCATTAGTCGATTCTGGCGAGGCAATCGCGAACAGACTTTTTTCACTCGGCCAAATTTATACACTGCCATTTACTAATCGAGCTTCTCGGCTTGCTATTGTGACCGACCCAAGTGTTGACGCTCAATTCTCAGCTCAGCTGCAGCGTATGGGTTTTGACAAATTGCAACATCTCGCTATTGAGTAAACGAGTCTGAGTTTTGTCAGTATTTAACCCATACATTTAACCTAGATTGAACCATTATGAACCAACAACCGTATTCTTTACTATTAAAGCAAGCTCAAGCATTGCTCGAATCGGAATCTGACTTTATAGCTAACGCTGCAAATCTTTCGTCTTTACTGTTTCACAATATGGAAAATGTAAATTGGGTCGGCTTTTATCTCTATAAAAGCGATGAGCTCGTACTCGGCCCATTTTGTGGCCAGCCAGCGTGTACTCGTATCCCGGTGGGTAAGGGCGTTTGCGGTACTGCATTTTCTGACCAAGCGACACTGATCGTCGCTGACGTACATTCTTTTGACGGCCATATCGCCTGTGATGCGATGAGCGAATCTGAGATCGTAGTGCCGTTTAACACTTCGGAATATCGAGGTGTGTTTGATATAGATAGCCCCATAAATGACCGTTTTGACGATCAGGAACGAATATTCTTTGAAAGCGTGGTCAAACTGTTAGAGGCGTCGCAAGTTAGCTAAACCATGAGGCAACTAATTGTGTTGTCACCCTCCATATGTGGCTGAGCGGCACCTTCAATTAACAAAGCCTGACATGATTTTCCACAGAATTAAATATGATGTCTATTCATTTAGATAGACATTTTGTATGATTTGACCGTGAGTAAAGTAACCATCCAACTCAAAGATATTCAGCTAGCGCAGCTGAATAATGATTGCTTGAAACAGGTAGTGAAATTCTTGCGCGCCCTAAAAGCTCATAATGGTGTGTCACTGCGTATGCAGGATGCCGATATTCTGCTTCAAATATCGGATCAATCTCATCGAACTAGAAACAAGGAATTAAAAGGCCTTTATGCCGATTTAAAATCAAAAATTCTCGAATCAATGCGACAAACGCTCGAGCTAGATAGGTAGCCGTCTTAATTTTATTAACTTGACCGGTATGCTCGTAAGAATAGGGCGCAGATCAGTAACAACAATAGTATGTAACTTATTAGAAAGCTTGTATCGGACGCCACATTGATGAGCGACTTTTTGGCTAAGGCTAAGCCACTTGCTCTTTGTTGTTTGATTTGAACATGCTGAGGGATTAAAGACTTAGCGTCAGTCGCTTGATCTTGATGTACCAGCCTGGCCTCTATGAGCGCCCATTTCCCAGTGATGTTCGGAATGTCTAAACGCAAGCGCTCTAAGACTAAATCTGGCGGTTGTTCGGAGCTTAGAAAGTCTAAAGGAACGACGAACTCAACGGTTTGACTCGATGCGCTGATAATGCGAAGGGTAGAGTGGGCACTTATTGAGAACGGGTGCCGTTCAGTTTGATAAAATAATTGATAGTCGTTCGACACTTCATCAGAGCTAGGTGCAATAAGTTTGAAGTAAACACCAGCAAGCTTGCTGGTGCTAGTGGTTAGCTTCGGGGATACCAAAAATGGGTCGCTACCGCTAATTTCAAAATGTGTTAAATCACCCGATAGGTCATTTAGTCTCCACCCTTGAGTTGAGATTGCGCGAGGCTGGTTGTTTAGTATGCTAACCCCATTTTGTACATTAGTTAGTTCAACCTCAGCGATGTCGTTTGCAGGGTTGTGTGCAAGCATCGGTAAGTTCTTAGTGCTTATTAAACACTCGGCGCACGCGGTTATATCTAACCTCAGGCGGGTCGAGGGTGTTAGTTTAATGTTCTCAGGCAGAGCTAAGACCGATGGGAATTTTGTTGCCGTGAAACCCACCTTAAAATAAGGGTCGAATAACTCACCCTCAGCCATGAAGAACAACTCGAGTGGCACTCCTTTCAGGTCACTGCCTAGATCGAATATTAGGTGACTTGCGTTTTGGTCGGGCCCTTGTGCATTGAATACAATGTATGGGTCATTGCCGCTAACTCGATATTGGTCTGTGCCGGCGCTTTTCAAGTCGTGAGTGGTAACTTGTGCAAAGCTCGTATTCGATAGTGTGATTGCCGCGACAATCGCGAGCAGTAATGTTCCAATGCGTCGGTCGATGGTTGTCATTACTTGCTCTCACTCTTAAGAACTCGATAGGTAAAGAAGCCCATTACTACTAAAAATAATGAGCGTACTAATTGAATTGCTTGATGTAATGTAAATGAATCAGTTGCGATATGTTTTTCAAAAAAGCTCGGGAAATGCCCCATGCCGATAAAGTCGGTACTCAAAGGCGCGGCTAAAAAGAGTGTAAACACGCCAGTATCCGTTTTTAGCAGCCATAGAAGCAGCCAAGTACCTGACAGTGCAATAAATGGCAGAACTACTTTCTTGCCATACTGGATAGACAGTATCGGGAAAATTACCAGCCAAGCCGCATAATGAACACTGTGGACGTTGAAACCAAAATAGATAAACAGCACCACCGACGCACAGACAATAAATCGTTCAGCTTTGGGCTTGTAGCCAATTTCCCATTGATAGATCGCCAGTGCCGCAAGACCGATCACGACAGGGTAAAACCAGTAATAACCTAGGGACAATAATTTATTCAGAGTGTCGCCCTGATTAATGACATCTGAACCGACAAATAGTTGAGTATTCCCGCCGCTGAGATTTACCAGCCAAGCTGGTAGCAAATAAATTGTGGCGATAGTGGCTACGCTTCCGGCAACGACGATGGCATTCCTACTCCAATGATCTTTGAAATCTATCAGCGCGATCAATAGAAATGGAGTGTAGAGCAAGTTGATTTCACGACAATGTAAAGCCAGTGCAAATAGTACGCTGGCGAAAAACACGCGATCATATTTTAGTTGCAAGGCCGATGCGACAAGAAAGAATAAGCTGATTACTTCAAATCGACCAAAAATGTAGGTTGAAAATAGTGTTAATGGATTAAATAACCATAGCAATAATGCGATTTTTCGATGTTCAGGTTTATCTACAAATCTCCAGATCAGCAATGCTGTGGCAATATCGAAAATTAAATAGGGCAGTTTAAAGAAAAATAGATGCTTATAAATGTTGGGGTCATTTAAAAAGAATTGATAATCTACTAAGCTTGCTACGCTTTGAGTCGGGTCAGGTATGTGAAACAAACCTTCAGTGACGTCGATAAAAAAGGTAGAAAACGCGCTAAAAATCACCTCTATATAAAACACCACAAAGCGATGGGTGTTGTCAAACAGGTGGTCATTCTCTAGAACATAGAAAACTCGACGTGCTTCAGAGAATAGGTCTACATGAGCGAAGAAGGGCATTAGCACGAGCCTGAGCAATATACCAAACCCTAAAGCGGCAATTAAGAACTGCCTATTATTCATCGGTTTTCGCACAGCGTCTCCATGGTATTGTTGGCCTAGCCGAAAGTACGTTGTAGCCAATTTTTGAATTTAGGTTGATGTACAACGGCTTGTGTATCGCGGTCCATGTAGCCGCCATCTTGGCAAACTTTGGGCGGGTCGAGCTCAGGGAAGTCTTCATTAGTAAAGTAATGAGTGACTAAAGATTTTCGTGTTTTGCGTTTGTCTAAAATTGGGCTGCCGCCGTGAAAGAGTTGAGAGTGCCAAATTAGCAAGTCACCTTTGTTGGCTATTAATACTTCGGGTTTGAGGTTTCTTTTTTCGAGCTCAGAATTGATATACTGATCGAATTGAGGCATCTCTTGGGGAACTGCGTGGGTGGTACCATGCGAAAATAAATAAGGCGGTATTTTATGGCTGCCTGGATAATACTGTAGTGGGCCATTCTGGCTGCTAGTATCTTCGAGGGCGATCCATGACGCGATCATTTTGTTTGGTGTTGGAGACGGCATGTAAAACGTATCAAAATGAAATTCTTGTTGGGAGCCGAATTCAAAATTCAAACTATTGCACACCATTGGAAAGCCTTCTAATAACTCTCTTAGTATCGGCGCGACTTTTTCGCCTACTATCAGCTCCCGAATTTCGGGCTCACTGAGATATAGATCATTGAGTTTATAAGGCTTACGCCGTGCTGACGACGGGGCATCGGCCAAGTAGACCCTGCGCTCATTGGCGGTCTCAACGAAAATGTCTATGACGTGTTTTGATGCTATTTTGCTACGTTTCTTCCAGAGTCGGTCGACTAAGGCATTTATGTTCTCGATGTCTTGCGAAGAATAGAAGTTTTTCAACAGCAAGTAACCGTTGTCATTCCAGAACTCTAGTTGTTCTGCTGTTAATTTCATAGCTTTATTCATTGTGTTCTGTGAATCAATCTTTAAATCTCAATGAGAAACGTTCGTTTTTCAAACTCAAATTTGGGTTGTAATAGGGGTCTCCGGCCTCTAAAAATTGCTTCCAAGTAGCTAGAAAGTGCGCTTGCTCGCCTAATAGTCGCTGTAATTTTTCATCCGTGTCTTCATAACCTCGACTGATTGATTCGTGATGGGTTGCTTTTGAATGTGGCGTAAATATATTTCGATAACCTTTGCTAAGAAGTTTTAGACATAGGTCGATGTCGTTATAGGCAACGGCTAAGTTGTCCTCATCTAAACCATTAACCTCATCGAACTTATCTTTGCTCACCATCAGCATGGCCCCAGTTACGGCGCTGACGTTGTAAACCATATGCAGGCGACCGTGGTAACCAATATGATTGTCAGGGAAGAATTTATGTGGGTGGCCGGCGGCGCCAACCATTCCGGTCACCACACCAGCATGTTGAATGCGGCCATCGGGATACAACAACTTACCGCCTACCGCACCAATTTCATCTCGCTGAGCATGCTCAAGTAGGCGCTCAATCCAGTCTGGGGAAATTATTTCGATGTCATTGTTGAGTAGGAGAATATATTCTCCCTTAGCTTGCTTTGCACCGAAGTTACAAATCGCTGAAAAATTAAATGGAACGTTCTTTTCAATAAACCGAATTCGACTATCGAGTTCGGTGTAATGTTTCATTCGCTCGAAGGTTAAATCGTCGGTGCTATTGTTACTAACGCCGACGATTTCAAAGTTTTCATAGCTCGACCTATTTAAAATAGAGCTGATGCAAGAGTCTAGTAATTCAGGCTTGTCGTTAAAGGGTATTACGATACTTACCAGCGGAGTACCTTTTATCTCGCGGTAGACTCGATAAGTCCCTTTTAAAGATCCAAACTCAACTCGTACTCCCGTTTCATCTTTCTTAAGTTGGTCTTCAACCGCCTTTCGCCCGGCTTCCCAAGCATAAGACTTTGAATCATAGGAAACCGCGGTTGACCCCGGTATTTTGCGCCAATGGTAAAGAATTTTTGGAATATGTACGATACGTTTGGCGGCCGCCGCACAACGTATGATGATGTCATGATCTTGCGAGCCATCCAAGCCCTCTCGAAAGCCTCCTAAGGCCTCTGCGATCGATTTTTTTATCACCGTGAAGTGACAAATATAGTTATTGGTATGCAGAAGGTCAGGCGAGTAATCAGGTTTAAAATAGGCTTCCAGGCGTTGGCCTTGCATGTCCATTTTGTCTTCGTCGCTATAGATTAGGCCCACATCTGGTGTTGAATTAATTACCTTGGCATTCTCATATAGGGCATCAATACTGATTTCATCGTCGTGGTCGAGTAGGGCAATATAGTCGCCCTTCGCCATTGCCAAAGCATCATTAGTGGTTACCGAAATACCTTGATTGACCTCATTAAGCTGAATGCTAATACGGTCATCGTTTAAGGCTTCATGTTCTAAGATACGTTTGAGGTAAGATTTCGGTGAGCAATCATCAACTAAACATAGTTGCCAATGAGGGTAGATCTGATTTTGTACCGATTCAATCATCGGCAACAGATATTCAGGGTCAGTATTATAGATTGGTACCAAGATAGAGAATACTGGTTTGATTGGCATGGCCTCTATCTCAGCTTTGGCGGCCTCTATTTGGTCCTCGCCTAAGCTATTCTCTTTTATCCAAAGTTGGTAGTCCTCGGTATTTTGGCCGATTAATTCGCCGATGGGTAATGGCGACTCATTAAGCTCTAGGGGAGGCTCAGCTTCAACTGTCTCGTCGATAACTGATTTGCCTGTCAATCGACCAAGTGTTCTATTGGCTACTCGCTTAGCGCGGGTTGACGGGCGCATGAGCAAGTAACCATGGAGTTCATCATTACGAACATGCTGGGCATGTAAGCGCTCATGCAGGTGATCTATCTCCGCCCTTAATGTTTGCTCGAGATTATTGGAGTCTTCTTGTTGTTTTTTTGATTTTTTAACCAGGTCAGCTCGGTGAGCCAACAAATCATCTATTCGTTGGTTTTGGTGCTCATTGTCTATACGTAATTGCTTTAGTCGATGAGATTGTCCAATCAACGATGAATTCTGAGTGCTGACGATGCGCTGGAGTGTGTCGAGCGTGTATTCAGCTGGTGATGGATCTGTAGCGGCTGTGTTGTTTAATAGTAGCGATTCTGACAGTGCCAGCGCTATTGAACCGCTGGTCGTCGATTCTA
>JALZVW010000190.1 GCA_023301745.1 Arenicella sp.
TGAGTGTTCAGCGCACCATTTCGCGATGGCCTCGGTGGTTTCAGGCTCGCTATAAACAGCCGTGTGCGATAAGCCGTCTTTGGGTTGGCGCGGTGTAATAACGAGTAGATCGGCGTGTATTCCAGGCGGCCCATCTTCAATCATTGTCTCGAGTTCGCCGACCCATCTCCAGGCGTCCAAACCAATAACGACGCGTGAGAGCGTTAGTGCCGCAAGCATAACAATCATTATTGCGGCCGAGTACATTAGCGCGAAATTGAGCCCAGATAGCAGGTCGGTTTGCACCCACCCGACTCCTCTATAGGCCATCGAAGAAAAAAGCAAAGCGCCGATGAATATCAATATATAAAGCTGGCGGCCGCCGAGCCGCATTACCATGCCCGCTAGCCAGTTTAAGAATTGTGTTCCACGTAACAAGCCAGAGGCTTCATCGCCACTGGATCGAATCAGTAGTATCGGAACCTTGGGGTTTGTGTAGCTCAAGTTGGCGATATGTTCGTCGAGTTTAGAGTTCTCAACATTAGCCTGTTTACACCGCACTCGGTAGACCATCCAAACTAAAATAGCCGGCAAAATCACACCTGACACTACGAGGCCGATTGCGGCCAACCAGCCAAGAGTACTTTGATTGGACATGCCCATGCGCCAGACTACCTGAGCTACGCCAATCGTCATAATGATTAACGACAAGATCAATGTCGTAATATTTAAGGGCCTTCTGCGAGGAAAAAGAAACGGTGTTGCCATGCAAATCAAACCGTCAACTCGCTGTTGAACTTGCGGATCTTGGAGTGCGTACATCGCAACATTGCCGCCATGACTGTGAGCCAGTAGAAAGTGTTTTTCGCCCTCGACTTTAGGGTGCTCAAGAAGCTCTTGCTTGAGGCTCTCTGCGCCATTAAGTCTTGCTGAATTTGTAAGATCATTTAATTTTCCCAGTATGCTGCTTGCCCCCCAAGGTCTCGGAATGTTGAAGCTTGTGTTGTCACCTAGCGCCGACTTAAGTCGACCTCGAAACCCTGATGGAGAGGCGTTTTCATCATCGACCACCCAATCAGAATCGGCGGCGAAAGTGCCGTGAATCAGCGTGATTTTATGCATGTTCATTACCGGCATTTAGAGTTTGATACCACTCAAGCTGTTTGTGTCGGCGATCCCGTTTCAGCTTGAATAGATGTGTTGGGCTTTGGTGATCGGCCCATGGCATATTAAGATCTACCCAGCGATGCTCCAGTGTTTTATTGGGTTCGACCGTGGCCATCATTATTTGAGCAACTTGTTTTTGGAGTACCAAATTCTCATGCCCCAGGCCTTCCCCAATAGTGAGTTGCCTTAAGCCTTGATAGTCGAGCTCCGCGCTATGATGAACATGCCCGTTGAGCACAGTCTTGATGCCGAGCTCGCGACTTCTTTTTAGCAGCCAGTCAATCTCTCCAATACCTCCAATTTCATGATCATCGTGTGGCCTTGGGTCTTTGAGCGGTCGGTGGGTGAACATCACTTGCTCGCCAGTGAATGGCCCAGCACGTTCTAGTGCGTTAAACAGAGCGCCGCGATGGCCGGCATGTGCGGGCCAGAAATCAGCGGCGGTGTCGACATTAATAAAACGCGTGCCAGCTAATTCAAAGGCATGATTCATTGGCCCTATTCGTCTAAGGAATTGATCGTATATCAAGCCATTGTCATGAAAATCGTGATTGCCTATGGTGATATAACAAGGCAGTTCCGCCTTGTCGAAGAGTTCAATGGCTTGAGCGTATTCGCCGTCAGTGTAGTTGAAATCTCCGAGGTGCAAAAAAAACTGCGCACCAAGCTCATGCGCGCGTTTTAGTGTCCAAGCTAATTCTGAGCCGCCGCCAGTATCGCCCATAACGGCGAACTCAAAACCTTCAGAAACGGGCAGTGACCACGTCAGTGTGATCGTTTGATCTGTCGACGAGCTGACTCGAACGACTCGCCGTGTTTTGTGTATTTCTTCATCGAGTTGAGCAGACATCTTGTTGTCAACCTTAAGAATCGCGTTGGGCGCAAGGTTGGTAATCTCGAATGACGCTTCGCCATTTACAAGTCTAACCGTGATACTAGGCTCTGGCGCGATCGCACGTAAAACATTGCCGCTGACCGCGATGCAGTCTTTAAACGTCGCCGTCAGTTGGGCATTGGAAATACTAGAGCTAGGTGCGCTGTGTTCGAATGATAGTCGCGGATACCTAAGCCCTCGCTGATGAGCGTAAAGGGCCAGCGTCGAGAGCACGGCGCCGCCAGTCAATAGTTGTCTTCGGGTGATCACCTTAAATACAATCCTCTTAAATACAGTCTTTTGGGCCCTAGAGGTGGCGTTTGCAGCGATAATTAATCGCTAGCGTGTAAGCTAACCTTAATCAACTGCCGGTGTAATCGTGACACGTCACTCAGGGTCTTAGACCTAACTATAACCAATATTTCACTTATGGCTGTGTTAACTCTACTAAATTCACCCTATTTAAGTCGTGACTAAGAGGGTAGAATTATACTCCAAGTTGAAGATGGCCTGCTCTGGGTTTATTTTCTTATTAGCGATTCAATTAAGCGATTACATTACTCGACGATAAAGACCATGAACGAAAAACTCACCTATTCTCAAGTTCAAGATTATTATGGCAAAGTGTTGCAAACGAGCGACGATTTGAAGACCGACGCCTGTTGCACTGACGAAGGTTTGCCAAGTTACCTTAAGCCAATATTGTCTAAGGTGCATGATGAAGTTTTGATTCGATACTATGGTTGTGGTTTGGTGCTACCTGAGCAGCTAGAGGGTATGCGTATCTTAGATTTAGGCTCTGGAGCGGGCCGTGATGTTTATGCCTTATCGGCGCTGGTTGGTGAATCGGGTGAGGTGGTTGGTGTCGATATGACCGAAGAGCAGTTAAACGTTGCTGATCAATATCGAGATTATCACGCCGATATATTTGGTTTTAAGGCTCCGAACGTGTCGTTTAAGAAAGGCTTTATAGAGCAGCTAGATCAATTAGATCTCGAGCCAAATTCTTTTGACATCATTGTCTCAAACTGCGTAATTAACTTGTCACCCGATAAACGCGCCGTATTGGAGCAATGCTATAGCCTGTTAAAGCCGGGCGGAGAAATTTATTTTTCAGACGTTTACGCAGAACGTCGAACACCGCAGCACTTGATTGACGATGAAGAGCTTTATGGTGAATGTATTTCAGGCGCATTGTATTGGAATGATTTCATTAACTTGTCCAAGCAATGTGGCTTTAAAGACCCAAGATTAGTTAAGAATCGCCCGTTGGCGATTGAAAATGCTCGTCTACAAGAAATGCTGGGCGATCGAAAATTCTTTTCAGCAACCTATCGTTTATTTAAGCTTGATGCGCTGGAACCAGCTTGTGAAGACTATGGCCAAGCGGTTCGATATAAAGGCACTGTTGAGCATCATGCTGATAAATTTGTATTGGATGAGCACCATGTTATTGAGACTGGAAAAATGTTTCCTGTGTGCGGAAACACGTACCGCATGTTAGCGGACACTCGCTTTGCCGAGCATTTCGAATTCTTCGGTGACTGGGAAAATCATTTTGGTATTTTTAAAGGATGTGGTACAGACATGCCATTTGCGTCTGGGGTGGCCTCTGGGGTGGCTCCGAGCGTTAGTGACAGTAGTTGCTGCTAATTGGTCTTTTAGTACCTTGGGATTAGCTGGGGGATTAAGTGAAAAGCTCGATCCGCATTGAGTGGTCGAGTCAATCGCCTTGCTCTAGCGTGTGGGGCGGCTGTTAATCTTAGCGGATGACGCGTAGCCTAGAACGATAATTCTCTTGCGTGCGATCTTCATGGCCTAGCCGTCCGTAATCACTCAAAGTTCGAAAGTTCGAGGTTTGGTTTTTCGATAGCTTGCTAGAGGCTATTATAGTCAGTTGAATAATTCTCTTTGGTCTTCGCGTGGAAATTCACCCATTACTCATACAGTTTGCAATTGTCGCTGCGTTCACGCCGGGACCAAACAACATAATGATTATGGCGTCCGGCCTGAATTTTGGATGGCGGGCGAGTCTGCCTCACTATTTTGGAATTTGTCTGGGCTTTCCCAGTATGTTCTTTGCTGTAGGCTTCGGCTTAGGCTATTTGTTTGAACGTTTCGAACTCTTACATGAGTTCATTCAAGTGGCGGGTATTTTCTATTTATTGTATCTGGCTTGGCGGATCGCTACCGCCGCACCTACGGACCTTGATGGAGGCCAACCATCAAAGCCACTTAGCTTTGTTCAAGCGGCGTTGTTTCAATGGGTTAATCCAAAGGCATGGACGATGGGCGCCAGTGCTATTGCGACTTATACGACGGTGGGCGAGGACAATAACCTACAAATACTTGTTGTCGGCTTTGTGTTTTTTCTAATGGCGTTTCCCAGCGCTGCCGTGTGGATGACATTTGGTGCCGGCTTGAAGAAGGTATTAGACAATCCAAGGCATCAGAAAATGTTTAACGTCACGATGGCGCTACTGTTGGCGGCCTCAATTGTGCCAATCGCTTGGAGTCTGCTGGCGAAGTATCTTTAGTGGATGGTTGCCTTTTTTGCACCGGTAGCGTGCCCCTAACTCGTCTGGGCGCACATAAGAGATATGCAACTTGCTTGCACAAGCTAAATGGAAACGGGTTGAATATATAAAAACCCAACATTAAATTGGTTTTCCTTGCACTTTGTCTTGCATTGAGCGCTTTACGGGCCTAGAATCCGCCCACTGAAAAGCCGTTACTGCTTTAGACCCCAGTTCGACTCCTTTGCTCGTGTTATTAATTGCTAATAACCAATGGCATATAAGAAGTGAGGACAGGCCTCTTCGGTAAGACGGAATCTGCTTGAATGTAACCATATTTCAAGCGGCAGAAATGAATACATAACGAGATCGAGTTCTTAGCAGACAAATCGTGGCAGTTGCTACGTATTTGCTTGACTTTGCGTATGCGAATACCTAGAATCGCGACCTCTTTGACGCCTCAGGCTTTGTGCTTGGGGTTTTTGTCGCTCTGAAGGGCTGGGCTCTCCAGTTTTTTAACGACTTTTTATAAAAACTAAAATTAGATTATGCCAACTATTAATCAATTAGTACGTAACCCGCGTAAGAAGCAGGTACAGAAATCTAACGTTCCAGCGCTTATGGCTTGTCCTCAGCGTCGTGGTGTTTGTACTCGCGTATACACAACAACTCCTAAAAAGCCTAACTCAGCTCTACGTAAAGTAGCGCGTGTTCGTTTAACGAACGGTTTTGAAGTGACTAGCTACATTGGTGGTGAAGGTCATAACTTGCAAGAGCATAGTGTTGTACTTATTCGCGGCGGTCGTGTTAAGGATTTGCCGGGTGTTCGTTATCACACAGTACGCGGTGCGCTTGATACGTCAGGTGTTACTGAACGTCGTCAAGGTCGTTCTAAGTACGGTGCTAAGAAGCCTAAGTCGTAAGACTCTTTAATTAGAGTCGTAAGACTCTTTAGCTAGAGTCATAAACTGTCGTTAGACATAAGTATTGGGATCAGCCCTTAGTGAGCTAAGTATTATCCTGAGAATAAACTGCTTAAAGGAAGCATGTTATGCCAAGAAGAAGAGAAGTCCCAAAACGCGAAATATTGCCAGACCCTAAGTTTGGCGACATTACGTTAGCGAAATTTGTAAACATCTTGATGAAAGATGGTAAGAAATCAATCGCCGAAAAAATTATTTATGACGCACTCGATTTGATTGCTGAGCGTCGTGAAGAAGATCCACTAGAGATTTTTGCTGGTGCTCTAGAAAATGTTAAGCCAATGGTCGAAGTTAAGTCTCGACGTGTTGGTGGCGCTACTTACCAAGTGCCTGTTGAGGTTCGTGCGAGTCGTCGTACTGCTTTGGCGATGCGTTGGGTTGTTGAGTATGCGCGGAACCGTTCTGAAAAATCAATGATGCAGCGTTTGGCTGGTGAGTTGATTGATGCTTTTGAGAAACGTGGTGGTGCAATGCGCAAAACCGAAGACGTTCATCGTATGGCTGAAGCGAATAAGGCATTTAGCCACTTCCGCTTCTAATTATTCGCGGCAATTGCTGTCGCAATTGGTCGGCTTGCCGATCCGGGCCGCAGGCGCTATTTTAAATTAGCGCCTGTAGCGAACGTTCAAGGTTCTTCCTTGGGCTAACGTGCTCTTAAAGTGCGCGCCGGGTAAAAAGCCAACGCTCTTTTACAATATAAAATTAGATTAGTCGTTAGACATAGCTTTTTACTAAGTAGATAGCCCTAAGCGAAAGCCAAAGGCTTATAAACAAACAGATACGAAATAGAAATGGCACGTTCAACTCCTTTAGATAGATACCGAAATGTAGGCATTATGGCTCACATCGACGCGGGTAAGACCACGACGACTGAACGCATTTTGTTTTATACAGGTATTAGCCACAAAATCGGTGAAGTGCACGATGGTGCCGCAACGATGGATTGGATGGAGCAAGAGCAAGAGCGCGGTATTACTATTACGTCTGCAGCAACTACAACCTTTTGGCGCGGTATGGATGCTTCATTTGAAGAGCATCGTATTAATATCATCGATACCCCCGGGCACGTTGACTTCACTATTGAAGTTGAGCGCTCGTTGAGAGTCCTCGATGGCGCGGTTGCGGTATTTTGCGCAGTTGGTGGTGTTGAGCCCCAATCTGAAACTGTTTGGCGTCAAGCAAATAAGTACCGAGTTCCCCGTTTGGCTTTTGTCAATAAAATGGATCGTTCAGGTGCTGATTTCTTGCGTGTGGTCGAGCAAATTAAAACGCGTTTGGGTGCTAAAGCGGTTCCGTTGCAACTAGCAATCGGTGCTGAAGAAGAATTCAAAGGTATTGTCGATCTAGTCAAGATGAAGGCCATCTATTGGGATAAAGATTCCACCGGTGTGCTATTCGAAGAAAAAGAGATTCCCGCTGAGCTTGCTGAGCTTGCTGAGGAGTATCGAGAGCAGATGGTTGAAACCGCTGCGATGAGTTCAGAAGCGTTAATGGATGCATACCTCGAAGAAGGTTCCTTAACTAATGAGCAAATTAAAGCCGCCTTGCGCGCACTAACCATTGCCAACGAAATTGTTCCTGTGATGTGCGGTAGTGCATTCAAGAATAAAGGCGTTCAAGCAATGTTGGACGGAATTGTTGAATATCTTCCGTCGCCAACTGAGGTTCCTGCCATTACTGGTATTGATCATCAAGAGCATGAAGTGACGCGAGCATCAAATGATGATGAGCCGTTTTCTGCGTTGGCATTTAAAATCGCCACTGATTCCTTTGTTGGTCAGTTGGTGTTCTTTCGAGTTTACTCAGGAACAATGAAAACAGGCGATGCCGTATTTAACCCGGTTAAAGGTAAAAAAGAACGAATTGGACGAATTTTGCAAATGCATTCGAACAATCGAGAAGAAATTAAAGAAGTTCGGGCCGGTGATATCGCCGCAGCCGTCGGACTCAAGAGCGTTACAACCGGCGATACGCTGTGTGATGTGAAGCACGTGGTAACACTTGAGCGCATGGAATTTCCAGAGCCAGTGATATCGCAAGCGGTTGAGCCTAGAACTCAGTCGGACCAAGAAAAAATGGGTGTCGCTTTGGGTAAATTGGCTCAAGAAGACCCTTCGTTCAAAGTGAGTACCGATGAGGAGTCTGGCCAGACGATTATTTCTGGCATGGGCGAGCTTCATTTAGACATAATTATTGACCGCATGAAACGTGAGTTCGATGTTGAATGTAATGTGGGTAAACCACAAGTGGCGTACCGAGAGTCGATCAGCAAATCGATTGAGCACGAAACAAAATACGCGAAACAATCAGGTGGTCGTGGGCAGTATGCTCATGTTTTTCTGAGAATTGAGCCGCTCGAGCGTGGCACTGGTTTCGAGTTTGTAGACGAGATAAAAGGTGGCTCTGTGCCGCGTGAATTTATTCCGTCAGTTCAAAAAGGCGTTGAAGATGCATTGGGTGGTGGCGTAATGGCTGGTTACCCGATGATTGATGTTCGAGTTACCTTATTTGATGGCTCATATCATGATGTAGACTCTTCAGAATTCGCCTTTAAAGCGGCCGCAGGTCAGGCTTTCCGAGAGGGTTGCCGTGACGCGGGTGTGGATTTGTTAGAACCGGTAATGGCTGTAGAGATAGTTACTCCAGAGGATTACATGGGCAACGTCAGTGGTGATGTTAATTCACGCCGCGGTGTGATTTTAGGTATTGAAGATACGCCTGTTGGCAAGTTAATAAAGTCTGAAATACCGTTATCTAAGATGTTTGGTTATGCGACCGCGCTGAGAAGTGCAACGCAAGGCCGAGCGTCTTATAGTATGCAGTTTGAGAAGTACGCAGTGGCGCCGAAAGACGTCGTTGATGCAATTGTAAACAGGTATTGATTTAGTCGGTGCTCTCGCACCTTGGTGCGGCGAGCCGCAGCTGAGGGCTCAAGAGCTAATGCGCTGAGGGCTCAAAGGCTGAATTGCCATGAGTTTGAATGGCAAGTCGATTAGTAAAATTAGTATTTAAATTAAGTTAAAGTTTTATTTTTTAAAACCAGAAGATTAGGTGAAACGCTATGTCTAAGGAAAAATTCGAAAGAACCAAGCCGCATGTCAATGTAGGAACTATCGGTCACGTTGACCACGGTAAGACTACACTGACCGCTGCTATCACAAAATGTTTGTCAGAAGCCTACGGCGGTGAAGCTGTAGATTTCGCAAAC
>JALZVW010000191.1 GCA_023301745.1 Arenicella sp.
AAACCATCAGGCCTAGCGACTAACTTGAGTTGTTGGACTCACTTGTAAACTTTTGAAGGACGGCATGTCGCACGATATTACTAAACTCCGCAATTTTTCCATTATTGCTCATATTGATCACGGCAAGTCGACCCTGGCTGACCGTTTTATTCACGTATGTGGTGGCTTAAGCGACCGAGAAATGGAAGAGCAAGTGCTCGATTCTATGGACATCGAGCGTGAACGAGGCATTACGATTAAAGCTCAAAGCGTAGCGTTAAACTACACCGCCAAGAACGGAGAGACCTATCAGTTGAATATGATTGACACGCCTGGGCACGTTGACTTTTCATATGAAGTCTCACGGTCGTTAACGGCCTGTGAAGGCGCTCTGTTGGTGGTCGACGCCTCTCAAGGGGTTGAGGCTCAAACGGTGGCTAATTGCTACACCGCCGTTGATCTAGGTTTAGAAGTGCTACCAGTGCTGAATAAAATCGACCTTCCTGCTGCAGACGTTGACCGCGTTAGTGCCGAAATTGAAGAGGTGGTTGGTATTGATTGCTCTGGGGCGCTGCACGTAAGTGCCAAAAGTGGTATTGGGATCGAAGAGCTGCTCGAGCAAATTGTGAATGAGTTACCGGCTCCACAAGGAGATCCTGATGCGCCATTGTCGGCACTCATTATGGATTCCTGGTTTGATAACTATTTAGGTACTGTTTCTCTGGTTCGTGTCATCTCGGGCACGATGAAGAAACGCGATCGAATTAAAATGATGTCCACCGGCATTGAGTATGGTGTCGAAGACCTGGGTGTTTTTACCCCTAAGCGCCTACCAAAGAATCAGCTTTATGTCGGTGAAGTCGGATATTTGATTTCAGGTGTTAAAGATATTACTGGCGCTAAAGTTGGTGACACAATCACCTCGGCTAAGCATGGAATTGAGGTTCCGCTGGATGGTTTTCAAGAAGTGCAGCCCCGTGTTTTTGCTGGTTTGTACCCGATTAACTCGGCTGACTATGACTCCTTTCGCGATGCTCTGGGTAAGCTTAGGCTGAACGACGCTTCATTGGTTTACGATCCTGAAGTGTCGGATGCACTGGGCCTAGGCTTTCGTTGCGGTTTTTTGGGTATGTTGCACATGGAGATCATTCAAGAGCGTTTAGAACGTGAATATGATATGGATCTCATTACCACGGCGCCGACGGTAGTCTATAAGGTTGAACTGAAGAGCGGTGAGATTATCGAAGTTGATAATCCTTCCGCATTACCAGACCTATCGAAAGTTGAAGAAATTCGAGAGCCCATTATCGATGCAAATATGTTAATGCCTGAAGAGTATATCGGCGCGGTCATGACATTATGTATGGAAAAACGCGGAATACAGAAGAACATTCAATATCTAGGCCGTCAGGTTATGTTGCATTTTGAGCTGCCGCTGAACGAAGTCGTTATGGACTTTTTTGATCGATTGAAATCCGTTAGTCGAGGCTATGCGTCGCTTGATTATAATGTTAAAGAATATCGCGCGACCGATATGGTTAAAGTCGATGTGCTGATCAACGGCGAGCCGGTAGACCCATTAGCAATTTTGGTTCACCGCGAACAATCCATTTACCGCGGCCGAGACTTGGTGAAACGCATGCGTGAGTTGATCCCTCGGCAGATGTTCGATGTGGCGATTCAAGCCGTGATTGGTTCAAAGGTTATCTCCCGCGAAACCGTTAAAGCATTACGAAAAAATGTCACAGCGAAGTGTTATGGTGGCGACTTATCTCGCAAACGTAAGCTATTAGAAAAACAAAAAGAAGGTAAGAAACGTATGAAGCAAATTGGCTCCGTGGAAATCCCTCAAGAAGCGTTCTTGGCCGTGCTCAAGACCAGTGGTGATTAATGATGTTTGAAATATTTTTATTTGCGCTTGTCTGCCTATGCGCATTGGTCATGATTGTTTGCCGGTTTGTCTTTTCAGAACTATCAAAAAGAGAGCCCGAGCCTTGGTATTTAGATTACGCAAGATCATTCTTTCCGGTGCTACTATTGGTTTTTTTACTTAGGGGCTTTATCGCTGAACCCTTCAGAATTCCATCTGGCTCGATGTTGCCTACCTTAGAAATAGGCGACTTTATATTGGTTAATAAATTTAACTATGGTCTCAGATTGCCGATTACCCACACTAAGGTTATGGCGATCAATGAGCCTGAACGAGGCGACGTAGTGGTGTTTAGGTTTCCACCTAATCCAAGCCAAAATTATATTAAACGTTTGATCGGCGTGCCTGGTGACCTGATCACTTATCGCAATCAAACACTGTTTGTCAATGGTGAAAAAATAGAGTCCACACCGATGGACGACTATATTCAGCAACGAAAATCTGTGGCACAGCATCGATTTGAGCAAACAATCAAAACGGGCAGTGATGATAGCCAGGCCGTTGCGTTTTCGACCTTATTGAATAAGAATTCACCAATCAACTCAAATTCAGGTACTTGGCAGGTTCCCGAAGGCCATTATTTTATGATGGGTGATAACCGAGATAATAGCGCAGACAGCCGTAGTCGCGGTTTTACGTTCGTTCCTGATGAAAATATCGTTGGGGAGGCATTTTTTGTGTGGATGAGCTTTGGAACCGCCAGTGGTAAGGGCTTAGATATAGATCGCATTGGTGCCAATATTAAGGCACGCCCGATCGAAGCCGCAAACAATTAACTTTTAACCCGTGAGTTGCGCCGTTCTACTTAATGTATTTTGGAGAAAAATATGAAAACTAAGCCAGAGTTTATTAAAATAAAATCATTCACGAACATCAATCGCCAAGGTGGTTGGACCTTTTGGAGCCTGACCTTTACGCTTGGAGTTCTCGCATTTTTCAGTTATGTCGGAATGCAATTAGTTCCCATATATAGTGCTAACAATAATATTGAAAATGCTATGGAGCGAAGTGTCGAAGATGCTGACTTGAGAAAGGTGGGCCGCGCTCAAATTATTAAGAAGATGGATCAACAGCTTTATCTGGATGGCAGTCATAAACTTTTAAACTATAAAGAAGATCTTGAGCTCAAACGCAGCCGCAACAAACTTACCTTGCAGGTTACTTATGAACGACGAGTTCCGATTGCCGGAAATATTGGTATTGTGGTGTCCTTTGACCCTATCGTTGAATGCAGCTTGTCTGGTAAGTGCGTCAAGAAATAGTAATGTCAGTGATTTATATAAATTTGGTTTCTAGCTTTGGATAAATTAGCCGCATTAATGCGTAAGCTCGACTATGAA